>NZ_MELG01000023.1:0-17427 GCF_001767535.1 Acinetobacter sp. GWC1_38_13
ACTTCCTGAAGCTACTCCAAGTCCCCACATCGTACTGTATAGTGCCTGCCCGCGACCTTGTTGCTCAGGTGAAAAGTTTTGGAAAATCACTTTCATAGCAATTAAATGGAATAAACCAAAACTAAATGCATGAAGACATTGAGCTAGAAACTGCCCGAAATAATTGGTTGTGAGAATTCCAACCAAAAACCAGCGCAAACTAGTCAAAATTAGACACAGTGCCACTAATGAACGCCATGAAAACCGTGTGAAAAACAACTTTTGCGCTACGGCAAACATCACAATCTCAGCGATCACACCTGCTGCCCATAAACTGCCAATTTGAGTCGTGCTAAATCCTATTTCCTTTAAAAAATTACTGTAAAAGCTATAAAAAGGTGCTTGAGAAAACAGTAATATAAACTCAATCGTAAAAAATGCTGCAACAGTCGGCTTTTTTAATACAGGAATGAGTGACTCTAATTTCTTTTGTGAGCTCGGCGCATGTATAGGCTCTTTAATACTAAAAGACCATAAAAATGCAAGAAATGAAACAGCTAAAAGTAAAATCGGCAACATAGAAATTGGAATAATTTCCAACGACGCACCAATCACAAAAACACCTACAATAAAACCGACAGAGCCCCACTTCCTTACTTTTCCATATAGTTCCGCTCTTTTTTCACCCAACCAAAATAAAGTGACACCTTCAAATTGAGCCAAGATCGCATTTTGAAAAAAACTAAAGATCAGCATCAGCAAAGCAACGGATTGAAAACTGTTTGGAATCACAAAAATTGCAAACCAAATACAAGCTTCCATCCAAGTTGCAATGCGAACCAATAGCATTCGCTTACCAGACTTATCAGCGATCCATCCCCAAATTAATGGCGCAAAAAAACGCGTAATAATTGCGATAGAAGACAAAATCCCAATTTCTTGATAATTAAAGCCTTGGTCTTGTAAATACAAGTTCCAATACGGCATGAATGTTCCAACTATCGAATAGTAAAACAGATAGAAACCACCCAGTCGGGTTTGAATGTTTAAAGACTGGAACAATGCAAATGCCTTTTGCTATTTGAAGATTGAAATGAACAACTAGCATGTTCATTTTATAAGGCTCAAATTTTAACGTATTTCTGCTCAATAGATATAACAACTCCAACTGAAAAATAGACAAATAAAAAAGGACCGAAAATTCATTCAGTCCTTTTAGATGCATTATGAAATGTGCTATTTAAACATCTGGATTCAAAACCACGTTTGGTTCAGCATTGCGCAATTTACGCAACTTCACTGCATACGCAAGCATTAGACATAAAATCCATGCAGGTATCATCATCACTGCGATACGCATATCTGCTGTCAGTGACATGACCACCAAGATACCCAACATAAATACGATGCACAAATAGTTACTGAATGGATATGCAATACTTGGGAATTTAGTTGTTTCACCTTGCGCCAGCATAGCTTTACGGAATTTTAAATGTGTCCAGGAAATAACAATCCAGTTGATCACAATCGCTGCAACCACAAGCATCATCAATAAACCAAATGCTTTTTCAGGGAAAATATAATTCAAGATCACGCATAATACTGTTACGAATGCTGAAACCAATACGGCATTTGTTGGAATACCATTTTTATTGATTTTCTTTAAGAACTTCGGTGCATTACCTTGCTGAGCCAAACCCAATAACATACGGCTGCTGCAATAGCTTGTACCGTTATAAACAGACACTGCTGCAGTCAAAATAACGAAATTGAGCATCGTAGCTACGCCTTGACTATCCAATGACGCAAATACCATGACGAATGGGCTACCGCCTTCTGCCATTTGGTTCCAAGGGAATAATGCAAAAAGTACAAAAAGCGTCGCAATATAGAAAATCAGAATTCGATAGATAATTTGATTCACCGCTTTTGGCAATGTTTTATCTGGATCACGAGCTTCAGCAGCTGTGATACCGAACAATTCAATTCCACCGAATGCGAAGATAATCACAGCCATTGCCATTACTAAACCTTCAACGCCAAATGGGAAAAATCCACCCAGAGCCCAAAGGTTACTAATGCCAGCTTGAGGTCCTGCTGTACCTGTGGCTAATAAATAAGATCCAAAGCCAATCATTGCTAAAATAGCTAGAATTTTGACGATAGAGAACCAGAACTCCATTTCACCAAAAAGCTTAACATGCAATAAATTGATACCGTTAATTAAAAGGAAAAACACCAGTGCGGATGCCCATGTCGGAATCTCTGGCCACCAATATTGGATATAAAGTCCAATCGCACTTAATTCAGCCATACAAACTAAAATATTGAGTACCCAATAGTTCCATCCTGACATAAAGCCAGCAAATGAACCCCAGTACTTATAAGCAAAATGACTGAATGAACCGCTTACAGGTTCTTGTACAACCATTTCACCTAATTGTCGCATCATCAAAAAAGCGATAAATCCAGCAATTGCATACCCCAGGATGACTGATGGTCCTGCTAGCTTGATTGATTGTGAGATCCCAAGAAACAATCCTGTACCAATTGCACCACCAAGTGCAATAAGTTGGATATGCCGATTGCTTAAACCGTGTTTCAGGTTTCCTTGCTCAAGTTTTGACATATGATTATTCTCATCCTTGTCACGTAATTTTATTGTATTAAATTACGTATATCATAAATTAATCACTATTGCCTATATGAAATCGAAAAATATTTAATCTACTTTTCTCGTAAGTGCGCATCTAAGCAGAAAATCAAAGAAATAACAATAATTATGATATAAGTAATTAAATTATGTATTGCGTAATTATAATTTTTAAGTATGATGGAAGATATTCAGCAAACTTTAGTGGTTTGATTAAGACTCAAAATTCATTAAAAACACTTCTATACCTATGTTTTTAATAATATTAATCAAACTCAAATGCATTTTTTAGCTACGACATAGCAAAATTAAAGACAAGGAAAGTAGATGATGGCTCAAAAACTTACTTCATTTATTGAAATTGACCCTCAATCAGATTTCACAATTCATAATTTACCTTACGGTATTTTTAGTAAAACACCTGAGGGTGAAAAGCATGTCGGTGTAGCAATCGGTGATTGGGTACTTGATTTGGCAGAGCTTGCTGAACAAGGGCTATTAGAAATTAATGGAAAAGAAAATTATTTTAATCAACCAACTTTGAATAAGTTTATCGAATCAGGTAAAAGTTCGTGGCAATCCGTACGTAAAGCTTTACAAGCTCTTTTATCTGCTGAGAATCCATTATTACGAGATAATGCTGAACTTAAAGAACGTGTCTTAATCAAACAAGACAACGTTATTTTACATTTACCTATTCATGTACCAGGTTATACAGATTTCTACTCATCTAAAGAACATGCAACCAATGTAGGTACCATGTTCCGTGATCCTAAAAATGCACTACTACCTAATTGGAGCGAACTTCCAGTCGGTTACAATGGCCGTGCAAGCTCAGTGATTGTGAGTGGTACGGATATCGTTCGCCCTTCAGGACAAATCAAGTTACCTAATGACGAACGCCCTATTTTTTCTGCGACTCGTAAACTTGATTTCGAATTAGAAACGGCATTTATCGTCGGAAAACCTACACAGCTCGGTCAACCTATTGCAATTGAAAATGCTTGGGATCATATCTTTGGTATGGTTTTACTCAACGACTGGTCTGCACGAGATATCCAACAATGGGAATATGTGCCATTAGGACCTTTTAATGCAAAGACCTTTGCAAGTGCGATTTCACCATGGGTTGTGACGATGGAAGCTCTTGAACCGTTTAAAGTCAAAGGACCTGTTCAAGAGCCAAAACCGCTTTGCTATTTACAAGAGAATGTTGCAAATAGTTTTGACATCAAACTCAGTGTAGAAGTTCAAAGTCCCCGCTCAAAAGAAACAGACCTCATCTGTGAGACTAACTTTAAATACATGTATTGGTCGATGGCTCAACAACTTACACATCACACTATTGCAGGATGTAATGTCCAAGTTGGTGATTTGATGGGTTCTGGCACAATCTCTGGACCGACTGAAAATTCATATGGCAGTTTGCTCGAATTAACATGGAATACAACTAAACCTCTAACGCTTTCAAACGGAGAAAAACGCGGATTCCTTGAAGATGGTGATCGCGTCATCATGAAAGGTTACTGTGAGAAAGACGGCATTCGCGTTGGTTTTGGTCAAGTTGAAAATACAATATTAGCCGCACATACATTTGCGTTCGCTGAGCATGAGGCTGAACAGTATGAAACTGTATAGTTATTTTCGTAGTTCAGCAGCATTCAGAGTTCGTATTGCGTTGAACCTAAAAGGTTTGAGCTACGAGACTGAAGCGATTCATTTAGTTAAAAATGAACAACGCAGTGCTGAATATCAAGCTTTAAATCCAAGCTGTCTTGTACCTACACTTGTAGACGAAGACCAAGCATTTTTACAATCTTTGAGTATTTTGGAATATTTGGAAGAGCGCTATCCAGATACTAGCTTACTTCCAAAAAACTTAATTGAACGCGCAAAAGTTCGTGCTTTTTCACAAGCCATTGCATCGGATATTCACCCATTAAATAACTTAAAGGTTTTGAAATATTTACAAAATGAGCTTGATTTAAACGATGAACAAAAAAGTCATTGGTATAAGCACTGGATTTTAGAAGGCTTCGATAGTCTCGAAGCACAGTTGCAAGCTTCCAATGGAAAGTTCTGCTTTGGTGAGCGTCCTAGCTTTGCAGATTGCTGCTTAATACCACAAGTTTACAATGCCAAGCGTTTTAAAGTTGATCTTACGGCATTTCCAAAAATCGAATCAATTTATCAATATTGCCTGACACTACCAGCTTTTCTTCATGCTGCGCCAGAACAACAAGCAGATTGGGAATAAGGATAAAAGGAGTTTAATGATGACATTCCAAATTAAAAAAATTCATCACGTTGCTTATCGTTGTAAAGACGCAAAAGAAACCGTGGATTGGTATAAACAGATGCTCAATATGGACTTCATCCTAGCATTCGCAGAAGACCACGTCCCTTCGACTAAAGCTTTTGATCCTTATATGCATTTATTTTTGGATGCAGGACAAGGCAATGTATTAGCATTTTTTGAATTGCCTACTCAACCTGAAATGGGACGTGATGAAAACACGCCACAATGGGTTCAACATATCGCATTCGAAGTTGAAGACCAAGCAACTTTATTACGTGCTAAAGAACATTTAGAAGCAAATGGTGTCAAAGTTTTAGGTGTAACGAATCATGGTATTTTCCATTCAATTTATTTCTTTGATCCAAACGGACATCGTTTAGAGTTAACCTATAACGATGTACATGCGGATGCAAAAATTGCCCGTATCACAGAAGAAATGAAAGTCGAGATGCTTGAGGAATGGAGTCGTACCAAACGTGCGCCACTCCACACACATTTCTTACATGAGGAAGAATTAGGTGCATAAAGAAATTTGATAGGTATATTCTGATCAAACTCTGAATGACTTAATAGACATCTAATCGGTATTGAGAGAAGTGCTCAATACCGATTTTTAATGCATAAAATGAGTAAACTTAATTCATTTAATGTCATGCTATCATCTTGAAAATCAAATATGATCTACGTTCAAACCACTGTATGCTTATACAATTCTTTAATTTGAGTCATTTAAAAAGATGATTTCAATTTTGCATCATGCTCAGGCATTATTTAATCGAAATTCTGATGTATTTATACAAATTTGACCATTACTGCTAGATAAAATTTAAATGAAGGGTTGTTGAATGATTGAAGAAAAATTATCTGGTGGGGTTCAATCGCTTGAAGTCGGTTTATCCGTATTAAACGCGCTGTTAGAACATAATAAACCGATTATTTTAAAGGATTTATCAACTAAGCTTGATATGCATCCTGCTAAAGTTCACCGCTATTTAGTAAGCTTAATTCGTATGAATTATGCGAAACAGCTTGAAGATGGTCAATACGCTCTAGGCGATCAAGCATGGCGTTTAGGTTTGAGTTGCATTCAACATACTGATGTTTTGCAATTAGTTCAGCACTTGATCTATAACCTTCAAAGTAAAATTGGTTGTGGTATCCAAATCAGTAAATGGTCGCCTCAAGGACCACTGGTTGTACAGTCAATTGAATCTAACCATCCCATTTCAATTGTAACCAAAGTCGGTTCAATCATGCCATTAGTCAATTCGGCAGCGGGTCGAGTTTTTGCTTCTTATTTACCTGAAGCTGTGGTGAAACCTTTAATGGATGCAGAATGGACTAAAGCTGCACTCAACCACTATCCAATCAAACCACAAACATGGGATGATTTTTTAGTTTTGAAAGACAAAATTCTGCATCATGGAATGGCGATCGCACAAGGAGATCTACTTGTTGGGATCAATGCCGTTGGCTTACCTATTTTCAATGCTCAACGAGCGATGGAATTTTGTATTGTGGCACTAGACAGTGAAATGTTTCTACCGCTACACGAAGGCAGTGAAAAACTTGAACTGTTTAAGAATGAAGTCGCAGCAATTAATCAATTCATTCAAACTAGATAGTAAAAAAAAGCCAAGAATTTGATTCTTGGCTTTTTTGTTCATAGCAGCAAGTTACTTCGCTTCTAATACACCACGGCGAATTTGATCACGTTCAATCGATTCAAATAAAGCCTTGAAGTTACCCTCACCAAAGCCATCATCATCTTTACGTTGAATAAATTCAAAGAATACTGGCCCAAGCATATTTTGCGAGAAAATCTGAAGAAGTAGTTTCTTCTGACCGTCTTTGGTATTGCCATCGAGCAAAATACCACGCTTTTTCAACTCTTCAGTTGGCTCACCATGCTCTGGTAAGCGCTCTTTCAACATCTCGTAATACGTTTCAGGTGGAGGAGTCATGAACTCAAGACCAAGCCCTTTCAGCTTATCCCACGTAGAAAGTAAATCATCTGTAATAAATGCGATGTGTTGAATGCCTTCGCCATTAAAATCAGCGAGGAATTCAGCGATTTGACCATTTCCTTTATCTGAATCTTCATTTAAAGGGATACGAATCATACCATCTGGTGCTGTCAATGCTTTAGAAGTAAGACCTGTGTATTCGCCTTTAATATCGAAATAGCGAATCTCTTGGAAGTTGAAAATCTTTTCATAGAAATTCGCCCAATACTCCATACGTCCTTTATAAACATTATGAGTTAAATGGTCGATTTCATTGAGACCCGCACCCTTTGGATTTTTCTCAACATCATCAAAGAATACAAAATCGTTTTCGTAAATATCACGATCTACAAGGAAGATTGGCATACCACCAATTCCTTTAATCGCAGGAATATTGAGTTCCATTGGACCAGCTTGTGAATACATCGGTTCTGCACCAAGTTCGATTGCTTTCTTGAAAGCTTTCGCTGCATCACGTGTTCTGAAACCCATCGCACATGCTGATGGTCCATGCTCTTTATAAAAGAATGAAGCATAAGATTCAGGCTGATAATTCAAAATAATATTGATATTACCTTGGCGCCATAAATAAACTTTTTTAGATTTATGCTTTGCGACTTTGGAAAAGCCTATTGTTTCAAAGATTTGATCTAATCCATTTTCCGTCGAAACAAACTCAATAAAAGCAAATCCACATAGCTCTAATGGGTTATCTAAAATGTCCATCTAGTTTCCCTTATTTAGATAAATTCATCCGTTTTTAATACTGTACAACATGTTTTATTAATTTTCGGTTGCAATAACTACCTTTAACAAATCATGTGAACTATCGATCAAAGAGTTGGATAGATAGAATTCTTTTCAATCATCCATGTTCTTTTCACGGTCCTAAAACTAGCCAGAACAACACAAAATTGTTTTGGTTTTCTACGATGAATTAATGCTACAAGAAAGCTCAAATTTATGCAATACATAATTAAATTATGTTATATGTAATTAAATTGCTTTTTTCACCTCTAATAAGTGATTAAAACCATTATTAATCCTATTAAAACGCGACAATGTAGTGATACTTTTTTTCACATCAAAACATCCTTAAGAAGTTTCAAAGCGTAAAAGTTGATGGAATATTAAAACATTCTAGAGAACAATTCTCATATCTAACAATTCATTACTTGAGGTCATAATCAGTTCTTGGCATGGTTCTATTATCAAAAATGATTAAAAGGCATGATTGTTTATGGCTAGCCCAGCCCAAGCGATAAGACATAAATTACTCAATACATTCTTCTCTAGACATTCGATTTGGTTTCTTTGCATATTTATTGCACTTAGCATTACGTGGTTTAAAACAATCTACACGCCACATAGTATTTACTACTTCATTTCTGACACTTTATTAAATGGTTTGTGGCTGGTTACGAGCCTGTTAAGTGTTGTTGGATTGTATGATTTACTCCAAAAAAAACATGCCATTTTAAGAAACTACCCAATCATTGGTCATTTTCGTTTCTTTTTCGAAGATGTCCGTCCTGAAATTCGCCAATATTTTATAGAAGCGGATCAGGATGCCTTACCTTTTTCTCGTATGCAGCGAAGTTTGGTTTATCAACGTGCAAAAAATGAAAATGCTGATAAGCCCTTTGGTTCAATTATCGATGTATATGAGCCAAACTATAGATTTATTGTGCATTCGATTGCGCCGTGCCCACCTGCAGATACAGAAACATTTCGTGTACTGATTGGAAATAACCAATGTAAACAGCCATATAGTGCTTCCATCATGAATATTTCCGCTATGAGTTTTGGTAGCTTAAGCGCAAATGCCATTAGAGCTTTAAACAAAGGCGCCAAATTGGGTAACTTTTATCATGATACAGGTGAAGGCAGTCTCAGCCCTTATCATCTAGAACATGGTGGTGATATCGTTTGGCAAATTGCTAGCGGTTATTTCGGTTGTAGAACAGCGGAAGGACTTTTCGATCCTGAAAAATTTGTTCAACAAGCTAAAAATCCTAAAATCAAAATGATCGAGTTGAAACTATCTCAAGGTGCTAAGCCTGGGCATGGTGGTATATTACCCAAGCATAAAATCACAGAAGAAATTGCACAAATACGAGGAGTTTCAAGAGAACATGATTGTATCTCGCCTGCAAAGCATCCTAGTTTTAATACGCCTATTGAGATGATGCATTTCATACAAAAGTTAAGAGATTTATCAGGTGGTAAACCTGTCGGTTTTAAACTTTGTATCGGTCAACCATGGCAGTTCATGGGTATTGTTAAGGCCATGTTGGAAACTAAAATTGTTCCTGATTTTATAGTAGTTGATGGTTCAGAAGGCGGAACAGGTGCAGCACCGATTGAATTTAGTGATTATATTGGCACCCCCTTAAGAGAAGGATTGCGATTTGTTCATAATACCCTTGTAGGCGCAGGTCTACGCAGCCAAGTTAAAGTTGGTGCCAGTGGAAAAATCATTAGTGCTTTTGACATTGCAAGTACATTTGCTTTAGGTGCAGACTGGGTCAATTCTGCACGCGGTTTTATGTTCGCTGTTGGTTGTATTCAAGCTCAAAGTTGCCATACCAACCAATGTCCAGTCGGAGTTGCAACGCAAGATAAAGATCGCCAGAAGGCAATTGATGTTCCAAGTAAAGCTGAACGAGTGTTTAACTTCCACAAAAATACATTGCATGCATTATCAGAAATGATCGCTGCGGCAGGACTCAAACATCCATCAGATATCAAAGCACATCATCTCGCTCAGCGTATGAATGATCGTGAAATCAAAAATTATGCCCAGATTCATTTCTTCTTAAAAGAAAATGAATTACTACAAGCTGATTTAAACGATGATGAGAATTTCTATTATCGTATGTGGAAATTGGCTAATGCAAAAAGTTTCTAACGAAATTGAGCCACTCTTTGAGTGGCCCAAGTTTAAAAAATATGGTTTAGCGGCTAACTAATCGATATATGGCAAAAATTGGAATCATCAAAATTACAAGGAATTTTAAATAATACGTCCAACTATAAAGACTACCCTTACCCTGCCAAATTTGAACTTCTACAGATTGAAACTGAATATTCGATGCCTCCATCAATTCAGCATGAACATCGTAGTGAACACCATTACTCTGTTCACTGATGGAAAATGGATCTGAACTGGCAATTAACAGTACAGGTTCATTCATCTCATACTTATGTTTATCATCTGATTGAAAGATTTGCGGTTGATATCCATTAGAAGTTTCACTCTGGACTCCTCCTATCCACTTTAAATTGACCTCACCTTCATTTGGTGCAATACCTTTAGCAACTATCACAAACCGATAAGGATTCTTATTCGATTCCCCAAGAAAACCAATAGCAACACTTGGACGATCAAACGTATCTTTGGGTTTATTAATAACAGCTTGATTTAGCTGCTCTAGTTCACTAGATGTCAGACGCACTGAATTAACCAATGCTTCACCATATTCCCCCACCTTTGGTTCATGCGTTGTTTTACCACATGCCACCAATCCTACAAGAATAAATAAAACAGCTAGAAACTTCAAACTTGTCTGTTTAAGAAATAAATTTTTAATCATTCTTATCTACAATCTTATTAAAAAATGCCTACAGAAATATGCTTATCTAAAAACCAGCGTATCACAGGACCTTGTTGTTCTTGCGGTAGTGAAAGAATGTATTCAAAAGTCCTCACCACAACTTCACATTGTTTATTCTTATCCTCAGCAGTTTCACCTGAATTGATTAAATCTGCTTCAGCACCATAGTCTTGTCTAAGTTTATCAGCAACCTGAGACCATGCCTCTGGCGCTTGCATACGATCAACAACCGAACGCTTTCCATTATGAGTCAATATATAAGTTAATGCTTCACTAGACTGCTGCTGAGTGTTCTGACTTAATAAAGCTCTGCGTTGTTGCGGTGAAGTTTTACTATATAAAGGGAATGAAATTGGGAAACAATCGCCTTTCCGTTTGGCATCATACAGTTGTTGAAGATAAGCATTCGCCCATAAACGTTGCCCCTCATCATCTGCTTTTTTCTCTATAATTTCTCTAAGCTTCCACCACAATGTACTGCTCACGCTTGCCTCAATCTCATTTACATTTACGACACCATTTGCCGTTTGTTGTATAGATTCATAATCTTTGCTGGCATATTGTTTGAGTGGTTGCAACAAAACGATTTGGTCTAGAATATTCTGTCGTTGCGCAATTGGATTATTTGCATCTTGAGTATTTGCAGGTAGCTCCTGATGAGAGCAACGATTAAGCATAAAAAAAATTATAAAAATAAACCCTATAACAATAAAAACAACTTTCATTGCATATCCCCATATTCTTAGTATCAAAAAATTTGTTGCTAAATATTTAAGTTCGCTTGAATGGACACGTTGAACTTTTTTGGGTGAGTAATGTGTTTGTGATTGCATTACAACTCATATAGATACTACCTTCAGCCGTACATATTCTTGCTGCATACATCTGCCGACTATTCTCGATGATCTGCATCTGTCTACCAGCATAACGCGCTAAGCGTTGTAAGGTCTCTATTCGCTGTTTACATTCAGGAAATTGCACAATGCCTCGTTGAAACTCAGAAGACTGATCTATAGCTACCTTAGTTTTATTTAGTGCAGAATCTTGAGTGTAGGCATTTCTTTCATTCTCAGTTGTGCGTTGCCGCTGAAGCTCGCTCTTTCTACAATCATGCTCAAAGCCATTTGAAATCGAGCCCATACACGCAGTTTTTTGAGTAGTTTTCGCAGCACAAGGATGACTTTGATAAGTTGTGCCCTGTGGAGAAACACACTTGTATAGATCTTGAGCAAAAACAGACGTAGAAAAACATAAAAGAATAGAGCTAAAGAAGCTCCAAGATGCACCCCTTATCATGCACACCCCTATGATTTAAATTTTCATTTTTTATATTGTTAAAAATTGTATCATCTAAATCATTGGTAAAAAAGAAATATTAGTAATAATAATGATTTGGCTTAGCATGTAAAAAAGCTGGAATTAAACCTGTTAGTGCAGCACGAATATCTGCACGTTCATTGATTAATTGATGTGAACCTTCTTCTAGCATCAACAAGGTTTGTAGTCTAAATTTACGACGTATATATTCAATGTTATAGCGCCAATCTACAGTTTGATCGAGCGCACCCTGTGCTAGCCAAACAGGAATACGACAAGCTGGACGTTGTTCCATTTCCAACATCCATTTCGACATCGCAAGAATCCAATCCATTCCCATCATTCTTGGTTGCAATGGATCTTTTAAACGCACAAATCGCAAAAATTCAGGATTATGATTATTGCGACGGAAGTGTCGAGGGACTTGGCTTTTTATACGGCGTATAATCCCTAACCCAACAGAGTTATGCCACCAAGCCGTTTTCGCTGGACGTATTAATGGTGATAATAACAATACACGATCAACTATTGGATCTTCACGTCGCTCGGCAAATTCTAATAGATGATGCATCCATATTGCACCGCCAGTACTTTGCCCGATTCCCAACCACGGACGTGGCAATTGTTTTGCATGATGAACTGCGTCATAAACAGCATTAAGAACCTGTTGGTAATGATCAAAGTTCTGAATACTAGCAGGTGAACCATTACTTAAACCGTGACCAGGAAGATCATAGGTAATTACACTAAATCCTTGATCCAAGATTTCTTTGATAATCGGTTGGTAAATCCCACTATGTTCCAGATAACCATGTAATAAACACACAGTACCCTGAATTTTTTCTATTTTGGGTTGAAAGACCTGTACATGTAAACGAAACAATCGCATTTCTACATAGCCTTGCCAATGCTCACACTCCAACAAATGCAAACCATACAGCTTACGATATGCTTGTAATGGCTTAGTTGGTTCAAAACTTACTGTCAAATCTAGTGGTTCAAGAACCTGAGGAGTGGTTTCTCGATTTGGAATAGGTAAATCAAGTTGCTTTAAGATCGTGGGATTTAGAAATGGAATATTTGACATTATGGTATCTCCCGACAATCACTAGAGCCAAACAACATATCACGAATTGTAGCTAACATCTCATAGTTTGCTCGTCGACTATGATCATAATTTTGCTCACTAGGACGCCATTTCGTTAATTGCGTCGGCATAGGCGCAATCACTGGAACAGTCTCAATACCATTTAATGCAAATAAACGACGTGTGCGAGGCATGTGGTATTCATCCGTGATCAAAAGTACCGTTGGTGCCCCGCCTTTTTTTTGTAATAACAAAGAACTAAACCGAGAGTTTTCGCAGGTATTCATACTTCTTTTTTCAAGTAATTTTGCTTCAATGCCTCGTTCATTTAACCAAGCTTGCATATACGGTGCTTCAACACCACTCAGCACAATCGGCAAATCATATTTTTTCTCTATTTCTAATGTCTTTTCCAAGCGCAAACGTGTGTAATTATTTACCACAATATCTTTACCATTTGCGCCTAGTGTCAATCCACCACCCAATACAACAATCGCATAAGGCTCAGAGCTATTTCTTGAAGTCTTTGTCTCAACCTTATTTTTTTTCAACTCGAGAAAATCTGTATTTGTTTGCTCAGCTGAATCATCAGAAGCAGATAAATCAATAGGATAGCTTTGTAAAAAGTCTAAATACTTTTCCATTTGTATTTTGGTATTGGCTGTATCAGATTGCAAAAAATCGAAAGGTGTACTTGCTGCACTTGCAGAACTTTCTTGTTCTTGAACCGATGATGCTGCCTGAGCTAACAGAGGAATTTCCTGCTTGGGTTCTTCAGCATTTTCTTTTTCTTGCTCTTCTAATATTAACTGTTGCAACACTTTATAACGAGCTTGGATCAGCCCCAAATCCTCAGGTTTTTCTGATTGAAAGGTCTTTTCCATAAGCTTTAAATAAGCTTGTCTTGCAATCCATAGATCTGAACCAGGCTCTAAAGTTTCATGCTCACTCAACGCAGCAGATTTTTGGCTTTGTGCTGCAACTTGATTAACTTCTACAGGAACAAAGTAATTTAATCCTTTGACAATTAACTGAGAATAAAATGGTGAATATAAAAAAAGTACAAAACAGCCTAATAGTACAAAAAGTATTGTAAATACTCGTACTAAACTCACCATCCAATGTACTTTCGCCATATTCTCCTCATTCACCGTGTGGTTGAATCAAACCTTGCTCGTCATACAGCACTGGTTCAGGTTCTAAACTTATACTGAATTTTTGCTTTACGTCATGTTGCACGGCTTTATATGTATTTTTCACATCAGTCAAAGTTGCATCAGCATAATTGACTAAAACTAAGGCTTGTTTGTGAAACATTCCAACAGAACCTAATTGTTTACCTTTCCAACCTGTTTGATCGATCAACCATCCAGCGGCAACTTTAACACTACCATTTGCTTGTGGATAATGAGGAATGTTTGGAAATTGTTGTGCAATTTTGTCAAAGCTCATTTGACTGAGAACAGGATTCTTAAAAAAGCTCCCCACATTTGGATACTCTTTAGGATCAGGCAACTTACTTTGTCGAATCAAGATAACTTGCTTTTGCAAGTTTTCAGCGCTTTGTTCATCACCAACAGCTTGTTTTAGATCACCATAATTCAGTTTTAAATCAGCTTGCTTCAATAGCTTAAAGGTGACAGCAACGATGATATAACGATTCGGAAAATCTTTAAAAATACTATGTCGATATGCGAATTTACAATCTTCAGAGGAAATAAAGGTAAATTGCCCTAACTCACGATCATAGACTTGAACAGACTCAATAAATTCACCAACTTCAACACCATAAGCACCAATATTTTGTACAGGTGAGGCCCCAACTAACCCAGGAATTAATGCAAGATTTTGTAAACCAAACCATTGCTGCTTTGTTGTATATAAAACGAAATCATGCCAAGACTGCCCTGCACCAACATTTACAGTAACTGTGTGATTATCTTCACGAACAACCTCAACACCTTGAATATTTAAGTGCAGTACAAGAGCTTGAATATACTGAGGCAACAACATATTGCTCCCTCCAGATAACACTAAAACATTGAGATTATTCTGTTTAGCAAAATCTAAAGCTTCAACGACTTCGTTGGCATGATTGATTTGCACATAGTGTGATGCTGTAGAATCTAAGTTCAGGGTATTCAATGATTTAAGCTGTATGTGCTCTTGTATATGCATATTGTGTTGAATCCTATTACCCTGCACTGATTTGATTTTTTAAAATATTGACCCAAGCCAAACTACTTGATTCGCACTGATTAAGTACGCGATCAAAGCCTTCCGCTCCCCCATAATAAGGATCAGGTATAGCTTGCCGTGTAAATTCAGGATCATGCTCACTCATTAATGCAATTTTTGAACGTACTTGATTAGAACCAAACTGATAAATTGCCTGAGTCTTCAAATGTTGCACATCTTTGAAATTCTCATGATCCATTGCCAAGATCAAATCGAAATCAAGAAAATCATTCAATGTGATTTGTCTAGCACGTATAGTCGATAGATCGTAACCGCGTTTACTTGCATGCTGTTGGCTGCGTAAATCTGGCGCTTTATTTGGATGGTAATTGCTAGTTCCAGCAGAATCGACAATCACATCTAAACCATGCACATCACAATAATGTCTGAGAATCGCTTCTGCTGTTGGAGAACGGCAAATATTTCCTAAACAGACACACAACACCTTATATGGCGTTTTGGATGGCATAATCACCTCATTTGTACACTTTAACAAGCGTCTTATGTTAATTTATTTAAGTCCTGAAACCTATAGCCACCACATATAAAAATGTTGTATTTATTATGAAAAAATAAGGATATATGTATGAACCATTTCCAATTTCAAACTGTCCCAAACATCATTGCAGGGCTAGGTTCAATACAAGAGCTAAAAAATGTTCTATCTCAACATCAGTACCATAAAGTTTTATTGGTTACTGATGCTGGCATGTTACAGCATAAACTTCATTTACCGATATTAACCATTTTAGATCAACTTGTTCTGGACTTTGTCATCTATTCAGATATTCAAGCAGATCCCCCTGAACATATCGTGTTAGAAGCTGTGGATTTTGCTCGACAAGAAAAAGTAGATGTTGTAATCGGATTTGGTGGCGGTAGCTCCATGGATGTCGCAAAAATCATCGCTTTACTTGCACATCCGAATCAACAACAAAATTTAGGTGAGATATATGGTATTAACCAAGCAAAATCACCACGTTTAGCACTTATTCTTGTACCTACCACTGCTGGAACAGGTTCTGAAATCACACCTATTTCTATTGTGACCACTGGCGCTACTACAAAAATGGGCGTTGTTTCCCCAATCCTATACGCAGATGTTGCTATCCTGGATGCAACATTCACTCAAGGTCTACCTGCACACATCACAGCGGCGACGGGTATCGATGCAATGGTACATGCGATAGAGGCTTATACATCAAATATCAAGAAAAACTTCTACGCAGATATGCTGGCAAAGAACGCATTAAAACTCCTCAATCAAAATTTAGCCAAAGTTCTAAAAGATGGTTCAGATATGGAAGCACGCCAAAACATGTTGGTTGGCTCAATGCTTGCTGGACAAGCATTTGCAAACGCACCAGTCGGTGCAGTTCATGCACTTGCCTACCCATTGGGTGGACATTTTCATTTATCACATGGGCATACAAATGCTTTAGTTTTAGTTGAAGTACTTAAATTCAATGCACCTAATGCGAAGCAACACTATGCTGAATTAATGCAATTGCTCGACCCTCGCAGTACAGGTTGTACGGATGGCCTATGTGATCTGTTTATCGATCATATGCAAAACCATCTTGACCAAAGCGGTTTAACTTTAAAACTTAATGAATTGAACATTCCAGAAGCTAAACTTCCACAACTTGCCAAGGATGCGATGCTTCAAACAAGACTCTTGCAGAACAATCCAAGAGAAATGACTGAACAAGATGCACTCAATATTTATCAGGCGATTTATGCATGAGCAAACCGACTTTAAAACGACGTGACCAATTCAAGTTCTTTTTCCCAATACAAACCCGTTGGGCGGACAATGATATTTATGGACACGTCAATAACGTGACTTATTACAGTTATTTTGACACCGCTGCCAATTCATTACTGATCCAAAAAACAGGATTCGATATCCATAATAGTGAAATCATTGGTTTGGTTGTGGATTCAGCCTGTAGCTTTCAACAGGAACTTTCTTTCCCAGAAATGATTGAAGTCGGTGTTGCGATTGGCAAAATTGGGAATTCATCGCTCAGATATGAACTCGCAATTTTTAAACAAAATCAGGATGAAGCAGCAGCCCAAGGACATTTTGTGCACGTATTCGTTGACCGTAAAAGCAGAAAAAGTACGGCTATTTCAGTAGAAATGAGAAACGTACTTGAACAATATCAACTTATTAGTTAGGGTCTGTTGACATTTACTGTTCATAATTAAACCTATAAAGGTAGCCA
>NZ_MELG01000024.1:0-16745 GCF_001767535.1 Acinetobacter sp. GWC1_38_13
ATATCACCACCGATTTTTTGAGCTGCCGCAACAACGTTTAAAGTTGCACCGTTAAGTGTCTGGTTGTTGTGATCAGCGATAACTAAAATACTCATGATTGTATCCTTCTGTATTAGATCACTTTCGCTTCGTTTTTCAATTTTTCTACAAGCTCGTCTACAGACTTCACTTGTACGCCAGCTTTACGTTCAGCAGGTGCTTCAACTTTAATTGTTTTAAGTTTAGTACCAGTTGCAACGCCATAATCAGCAGGAGACTTAATATCAAGCGGTTTTTTACGCGCTTTCATAATGTTTGGAAGAGCAGCATAACGTGGCTCATTCAAACGTAAGTCAGTTGTGATGATTGCAGGAAGTGCAAGCTCAACAGTTTGTAAACCACCGTCGATTTCACGAGTAACTTGAACTTTACCGCCGTCAACTTTAACTTCAGATGCGAAAGTACCTTGACCAGCACCAAGTAAAGCGCCAAGCATTTGACCTACTTGGTTAGAGTCGTCATCAATTGCTTGTTTACCAAGAAGAATAAGTTCTGGTTTCTCAGCATCAACAACGCCTTTGAGGATTTTAGCAACTTCTAGAGCACCAATTTCATCAGCAGTTTCAACTAAAATACCACGGTCAGCACCTAAAGCCATTGCAGAACGGATTTGTTCTTGAGCATCTTTAGGACCCACTGAAACAACAACGATTTCAGAAACTGTTCCTTTTTCTTTTAAGCGAACCGCTTCTTCCACTGCGATTTCACAGAATGGGTTGATTGACATTTTAACGTTAGTAAGGTCAACCCCACTATTGTCCGGCTTAACACGAACTTTAACGTTGGCATCAACCACACGTTTTACAGCGACAAGAGCCTTCATGTAATCCTCGGCTGTTCTAAGCAAGTAAATGTAGTGAAGAGTATTCTAACTCTTCGTTTGAAACTTTTTAGGTGCCCTATCTTGCAATGTATTTGGCATTTCGGTCAAGTCACAATTTCTGCTCGGGGTATAAAAAAGATGAAATGCTCAGTTCACTTATTTGTAGTTGTTGATGTAATTGAATTGCTGTGTATTTAATAGGATATTCATTAGACTTTGATTTTTTTAATATTTTAATATAATTCAACAACCTAAATATCGACTATTTTTTAAATTTTATGGATCTGTAACGGATCATTTCGAGCAAATCAAATCCCCTTTTAGGCTTCAAAAAATATTGGCAATAAAGTAAGAACCCAAAACCGACAAGATTCACTCTCATCACATTTTAATCGTCGCTTATTAATCACCCAACTTTGCAACATAATATAACCAAATTTAGTCTTTTTGAGCCCGTGGATGGGTTTGATCATAAACTCTTGCCAATTGATCAAAATCAACATGTGTATAAATTTGTGTAGTAGACAAATTGCTATGTCCTAACATTTCTTGCACTGACCTTAGATCACCACTTGCAGATAACATATGACTAGCAAAACAATGTCTCAACAAATGAGGGTGTAAATCAACATTCACTCCAGCTCTTTGTGCTTGTAGCTTGACCCGATTCTCAATTTGTCGAGGGGTAAGTCGATTACCACGTTGTGAGATAAAAACAGCACTATCTAAGTTAAATTCACCTTGCCAGATTCGATAAATTTTCAGCCATTCAATTAGACTATCTTTCGCTTTCTGACCAAACGGAACGATTCGAGTCTTATTGCCTTTACCTGTAATTCTTAACAATTGACGATTGAAGTCGATATCTTTAATCATCAAACCTTGTAATTCAGCGAGCCGCAGTCCACTGGAATAAAGTAATTCCAGTATCGCTTTGTCACGCAGCCACAACTGCTGTTCAATTGGTTTATCTGGTGGAGCTTGGTCTAAAATTTGATGTACAGTTTCAATATCAACCATACCTGGCAAGGGTCTAGGCTGTCTTTTTAACTTAAAATCTTCTGATGGATTTTGTTGTAAATATTGTCCTTGCTCAGCCCACTTCATAAACTGGCGTATTGAGGTCAAATGACGCTGCAAACTGCTTGAACTCAACTGATCTTTTTCAACACGATTTGCCAAATATTCGCGTAAGTCAGATGCTTCAATATCGTATAAAGCTAAACTCTTGCTGTCACAAAAGTTAAAAAAATCAGTAAGATCACGTTGATAAGCTTCAATCGTATGTTCTGACTGATTTTGAATAATTCGTTCTTTTAACCACATTGATAGCAGTTTTTCAGGAGCTTCCAAGCTATATTCTCTTGTTTGCATGTGCTATTTATAGCGTAGTTTAACAAATTTTTATTCATTAAAGATTATACAAGCATCGAAGATGAACAATTGATGTAATACAATAAATTTCAAGTTTCGAGCGGTGGCTTTATATAATGCTTACTCTTCTGATCCCTTACCTGATTGCAATCACTTTACTCACCATTACACCTGGATTGGATACAACTTTAATTATTCGCACAGCGACTATTGAAGGAAAAGCTAAAGCCTTTCAAGCAGCTTTGGGTATCACGCTAGGCTGTATTGTTTGGGGTGTAGTTGTTGCATGTGGGTTAGGTGCGCTTTTAATGACTTCTGATTTGGCATTTAACATGCTGAAATGGATGGGAGCAGCCTACTTAGCTTGGCTTGGTTTAAATTTACTATTGAAACCACGAACTCAACTTGCAGATATAAATGTTACGACGAATACTCAAAATTGGTTTGTTAAAGGTTTTTTGGGAAACTTACTCAATCCTAAAGTAGGTGTCTTTTACCTCTCCTTTCTTCCTCAATTTATTCCTCACACTGCTTCTCCTGTGATGTGGACGATGGGCTTAGTCATGATCCATGTTGTGATTGGGATTATTTGGTCAATCATTTTAATCTCTGCGATGCAATCAATCTCTGCTTACTTAAAACGGCCAAAGTTTATTAAGTATATGGATCGTATTACTGGCAGTATTTTTATACTGTTTGCCTTAAAACTAGCATTTAGTAAAAGATAATCAATCCAATAATGTGTTTGTGGAACACACTCGACATAAAGCTAAATAGTTTCTAAAAACTTATTAATTTGTAACGCGACTTCATTGGCACATTTTTTTGCCAACTGATGATCACCACCCTCGACAATATATAAATTAGATTTTTCAATTAAATGATTTAGATACTTACCTACCTCAACGGGGCTAATTGGATCATGATCACCCCAAATCAATAAGGTTTTGATATCTATCGAGGATATGAATTCCTCGTAATTGATGCTGGTTGTGATAAACCAGTTCGGATATTCTGCGTATTCTTGCTGATAAAATTCACGCCAATCTTGAACCTGAAACTGATCTAAATTGACCCCACCCGAGGTTGCAATCAAGATTAAACCTTTTATTAAAGAGGTTTTTTCTAGTGCAGCTTTGATCGCAAAGATTCCACCCATTGACTGTGCAATTAAGATTGAAGGTTGTTGAATCTGCTCAACAACATAATCACTCAAATCATCAAAACTATTTATATCAGGATGTGCAGCCACACCATGGAAACTTGGATAAGCAATCACTTGCTTTGTGTAAGTTTTGGGAAGTTGTGCAATTAAAGGATACCAAAATTGTGTATTACCTGAAGCGCCTGCAAGAAAAACCAAGTTATTCATTATTATCCTTGAGACTTATTATTCTTAGAGATAAACACCCTACTAAGTGCAAGGTGTTTATTTACCACTCAATTTAGCTTTGGAAATATCTTAAATCCAGACGCGCATCATAAACATGTGTTGTTGGACCTGTCATCCACACCACATCGCCTTCACGCCAAGCTATATGCAATTTACCACCAGCTAACTGAACTTCAACTTCATTAGCGAGTAAACCACGGCGCATACCACTAACAGCAGCGGCACAAGCACCTGTACCACAAGCTAAAGTCTCACCTACACCACGTTCAAACACGCGTAAGCGAATATGTTTTTCATCAACGATTTGCATAAAACCAGCATTTACTCTTGCTGGAAAACGAGCATGTGATTCAACTTGAGGACCGATTCCTGCAACATCAGCCGTTAATACATCTGGTACGATCGTAACCGCATGAGGATTTCCCATGTTAACGACATCAATGTTGATGCTTTTATTATCAGCAAGACCCAGTTTGTAAAGACCTTCAGTGTCTTCGTGTTCATCCGTTAGGAATGGAATCTCAGCTGGAAGAAACTTCGGAGGACCCATATTGACACGTACCCAACCATTTGCTCCCAATTCAGGCTCTACAATACCTGCTTTTGTTTGCACACGAATCTTGGTTTTAGTCGTCAGTTGGCGCTCATGTACAAATCGAGCGAAACAACGCACACCATTACCACACTGTTCAACTTCAGAACCATCCGCGTTAAAAATACGGTATTTAAAGTCAGCATCTGGAAAATCAGGCGGTTCAACGATAAGTAACTGATCAAAGCCCACGCCAAAATGACGATCAGCTAAACGCTGAATCGTGACAGTATCTAAATAAGCCCGTTGGGTGACAAGGTCAACAACCATAAAATCATTGCCCAAACCATGCATTTTGGTAAATTCTAAATACATCCAATTTACTCCTCAGGCAATAAACGTTCTTTTTCCCAAAGTGATTCGATGGTTTCACGCTCACGTATTAAATAAGCTTGATCACCACTGACCATCACCTCAGCAGCACGACCACGTGTATTATAGTTTGAGCTCATTACAAAACCATAAGCTCCAGCACCCAATACCGCTAAGACATCATTTTCTTGCAGCGCTAAATCACGCTGTTTCCCCAAGAAATCACCTGTTTCACAGATCGCACCGACCAAATCCCATGTTTTTACTTCAACATCTGAATGTGGGGCAACAGATTGAATATCCATCCATGCTTCATATAAAGCAGGACGAATCAAATCGTTCATTGCTGCGTCAATAATTGCAAAATTTCGATGATTCGTTGGTTTCAACAAATCAACCTTTGTTAATAATGCACCTGCATTTGCAGAAATACTACGACCAGGCTCCATATAAACTTTCAAACCTAGTTTTTCTAATACAGGGCGCATCGCATTTGCATATTCAGCAACGGTTGGCGGTGTTTCATCTTTATAGCGCACACCTAAACCACCACCAATATCAATATGTTTGAGGTTGATGCCTAACTTTTTCAACTCTTCAATCATTAAAACCACACGATCAAGCGCATCAACGAATGGCTTGGTCTCAGTCAACTGTGATCCAATATGACAGTCGATCCCGACAATTTCTACGTTTGGTAAAGACGCTGCGTATTGATAAGTTTCATACACTGTATCGCTTGGGATACCGAATTTATTTTCTTTCAAGCCTGTTGAAATATAAGGATGCGTCTTTGCATCGACATCTGGATTGACACGCAATGAAATCGGAGCTTTTTTACCAAGTTTAGCTGCAACTTTCTGAATACGATCAAGTTCAGCATAAGATTCAACATTGAAACAAGCGATGCCAACATCTAATGCTTTTTCAATGTCCGCTTCTGACTTACCCAAGCCTGAAAAAACGATCTTCGCTGGATTACCACCAGCCGCAAGAACGCGCGCAAGCTCTCCACCAGTCACAATATCAAAACCAGCACCTAGTTTTGCCAAAACATTAAGAACAGCTAAGTTTGAGTTTGATTTCACCGCAAAACAGATTTGATGATCAATAAAATCAAAAGCACGATCCATATCTAGATAATGTTTTTCCAAAGTTGCTTTGGAATAAACATAGAGTGGCGTGCCGAATTGCTGCGCGAGCTGATCAAGTGAACATTGCTCAGCATGCAATACGCCATTAATGCGAGTGAAACTCATGAAGATGTCCTTATTTACAAACTTAAGGTGAGATGGTTTTGACTACTGTGATGATGATGTTGAGTTTTCAACTTGAGTATCATCATCCTTTTGATCAGATGAGCTTTGAGATTGCGATGCATCGTTTTTGTAAAGCAAATACTTTGCTCTTTTATCATGGTTTGGATCAGACGGTAACTGTAAAGCACCAGATTGACCACACGCTGTTAATACAATACTGCTAAACAATAAACTGATCGAACAAATGACTTTAAGCATCTGAGCACCTAATTTTTACAATTCGGAGCAGTATAGCGTGAACCTCAAAATGGCTAAAGTCCAAACATAAAAAAACGCCAACATAAGCTGACGTTTTCATATATCACGGTTGATCTTATTTTTTCTTTGCGAAGAAATAACCAATGATCAGAATAATGAACCAAATTGGACTGACAATCAGAGATTTTCGAGTATCTTCATCCAATGCTAAAACGCCAATCGTACATAAGAAGAAAATGATCACGATCCAGCATGTCACCACACCACCTGGCAATTTAAAAATTGACTGCTCATGAAGTTCAGGAGATCGTTTGCGGTAGTTCATATAACTCCACATAATGATGATCCAAACGCAAATAAACAAAATCGTAGATAAGGTCGTTGCCAAAACAAATGCTGTTACTTCATCGTTAGTTCCGCTTTGTAACTTATATACAAACTGAATCAATGCGCCGATGAAAATACAGATCGCTGAGAAAATCAATGCGTTTGCTGGAACAGCGGCTTTAGACAAACCTGCAAATAGTCGAGGTGCTTGTTTATCTGTTGATAAACCAAAAAGCATACGACTCGTTGAGAATACCCCACTGTTCATAGATGACATTACCGAAGATAACACCACCAAATTCATAATAATTGCCGCAGATGCAATACCAGCCTGAGAGAAAATATTCACAAATGGGCTGACTTTAGGATTGATCTGATCCCAAGGCGTGACACTCATGACGACAAAAAGAGCCAAGACATAGAAAATGATAATACGTATTGGAATCGAATTAATCGCTTTAGGTAAGTTCCGCTGAGGGTCTTGAGTTTCAGCAGCCGTAGTTCCGACAAGCTCTACCCCTACAAATGCAAAAATTGCAATTTGGAATCCTGCAAGGAACCCTTCGAAGCCTTTAGGGAACATACCTCCATGCGTCCATAAGTTTGAAACGCTGGCTACAGTTCCCGCTGTATTGGTAAAACCAGTGAAAATCATCCATAAACCTACAAGGATTAATACAATAATCGCTGTGATTTTCACCATTGCAAACCAGAATTCCATTTCACCAAATAACTTCACGGTAACGAGATTCAGACCCAATACGAATGCTATGGCAACGGTACTAATCAACAAACCACCTAAAGGCGTAAATGACTGTCCACCATTAAAAAATTCGAGGTAATAAATGATCGCGGACAGGTCAGCAATACCAATCGTGACCCAACATAACCAATACGTCCAGCCAACGAAATAACCTGCCCACGGACCAATCAAGTCAGTTGATAAATCAATAAATGATTTATAGTTTAGGTTTGAAAGCAATAATTCGCCCAATGCACGCATGACAAAGAACACCATCAAACCAATCAACATATAAATAAATAGAATTGATGGGCCAGCTAAACTAATCGTTTTGCCTGAACCCATAAACAATCCTGTGCCGATTGCGCCACCAATTGCAATCAGTTGAAGATGTCGATTAGATAGACTACGGTGAAGCCCACTTTGCTCGTTGACCTCACCTAAATTTTGATTCGACATTTTTACAAAAACTCTCCAGTATCTTTCGTTCATTAGCTAATGATCAAATCAAAATGACAATTCGCACCATTTAATGGCATCTTCTTGCACTGTAAATTGTTTTGATGATGTTTTAGCTAACCAATTTTCTGCCTGTACAACTCAACATTTCAAGTTAAATACAAATGGGCCTGATCATACGCACAAGGATGTACCAACTCAATGCACTTTTTTGACTCCATATTTTTCAATAGCTTAAAAATTAGGCAATAAAAAAGCAGCCTCTGAAGGCTGCCTTTATATCTAGATTTTTACTTTAATTTATTATGATATTACTTTTGTTTATTCTTAATACGATCTTCCCAGAACGTAGCATTACGAATACCAAGTTTTACTGGATCAAAAGTAAACTCTTTAACACCCGCTTTTTGCTGCTGTTCATAATCTCTTAATGCTTTAATCGTTGGTTTCCAAATGAAGTAAGTCACAATAATACCAATGATATTAATCCAAGCCATTAAGCCCACACCGATATCACCAATTCCCCAAATATAGCCCGTCGCACTGATTACGCCATATGAAACAGAAAGAATGATGAAGCATTTGGTGATAAATAATAAAGATGGAGTTTTGGTAATATAACTTAAATAAGTAATGTTGGTTTCAGCGATATAGTAATACGCAACAATCGTTGTAAATGCGAAGAAGAATACAGCTAGTGCAACAAAGATTTGTCCAAAACCACCAAATACCGTGCTCACAGCCATTTGTGTAAATGCTGGCGAACCAATTTCAGCTGTAGCAGCAACGTTTTGTACAATAAATTGACCAGCTTCTAATGTACCTTGAACGTTATACATGCCCGTGATCAAAATCATAAACGCAGTTGCTGAACACACGAATAAAGTATCTACATAAATCGAGAATGCTTGTACTAAACCTTGTTGCGCAGGATGCTGTACCTCAGCTGCGGCAGCGGCATGTGGTCCTGTACCCTGTCCTGCTTCATTCGAATAGACACCACGTTTTACCCCCCAACCAATTGCAGCACCCAGACCTGCCATAGGAGAAAAGGCATCAGCAAAAATTAAGGAAATTACACCAGGTAACTTATCAATATTGATGAAGACAATAATTAAAGCCATCAAAATATAGCCTGCCGCCATAAATGGCACCACGAATTCAGCAAATTTTGCAATTCGTTTAATACCACCAAAGATAATGACCGCAAGTAATGCCACAATCACAACTAAAGCTAAAAGCTTATAAGTACCGACGTTTCCAAATACAATCGCACCTTCACCAGTAATTTGAGTGAATGCGTTACCAACCGCATTTGCTTGAATACCTGGTAAGAATAAACCACATGAAATAATTGCTGCGATTGCAAATAGAATCCCTAACCAACGTTGACCTAGACCACGGTCAAAATAGAATGCAGGTCCACCACGATATTGACCTTGATATTCAACTTTATAGATTTGACCCAAGGTTGATTCAACATATGCGGTACTTGCTCCTAGAAAGGCAACGACCCACATCCAGAAGACTGCACCTGGTCCACCAAAACCAATTGCGGCAGCAACGCCTGCAATATTACCTACACCAACACGACCTGACAGTGAAACAGCGAGTGCTTGAAACGAAGAAATACCTTGTGCTGATGAGCCTCCTTTAATGAGGAGCCTTATCATATCTTTGATCTGACGAACTTGAACAAACCTTGTTAGGACGGAGAAAAATAAACCTGCACCTAAACATAAATAGATCAGAGCTTTGCTCCAAATAATACTATTTATCCAATCAACAATTTCTGCTGCACTCATAAACACCAACCTTTTGTATAATTTAAAAATATATCAATTGATACATTTTCATTTGTCTGAGCATCAGCAATATTTATGCCATTCAATATAATTCTTATGACAACAAATGAGCAAATGCTCAAAGACCTTCCGTGGAAAAAGTGAATTTAAAGAATTTTTCGACTCAAAAACCTACTATATCTTACTTGTAAAAGTCTTATATCGTGTTATTTTTCTGAGCACTTCCCTTTAACCAGTCAATTACGAAAACACCGTTTACTCTTAATTCCTTATCAAGAAAATAAACGATACTGATCTTTTCCGTAATTACTCTACTTTTTAACTAATTTATCGCAAATTTTCAATTTTATATATGGCAAAAATTAAAACTGTTTATCGATGTGAACAATGTGGCGCCGATCATCCAAAATGGGCAGGACAATGCTCTGAATGTGGAGAATGGAATAGCCTCGTAGAAGTTCGCATAGAGCCAATCGTATCCCACAGAGCGCAATCAAAGATGGGAGGCGGTTATGCAGGTCAAGCAGCGAGTATCACAACTCTAAATAAAATTTCCGTTTCACATGAAACTCGTCTAGCTACTGGGATTGGCGAATTTGATCGCGTACTTGGTGGCGGTTTAGTAACTGGATCAGTCGTTTTAATCGGTGGTGACCCTGGTATCGGAAAATCTACCATTTTGTTGCAAACAGCTACTCATATGGCAGCAGCTAAAAGTTCCGCACTTTATGTCACAGGCGAAGAATCATTATCACAAGTCGCTTTACGTGCGCAGCGATTAGATTTACCTACAGACCAGCTCAAAGTAATGGCTGAAACCTGTGTGGAAAGAATCTGTGAAGTATTGGCTCAAGAAAGACCAGCCGTTGCGATTTTAGACTCGATTCAGACCTTATACACAGAAACCTTACAATCTGCACCAGGTGGTGTCTCACAAATCCGTGAATCAGCCGCCCTGCTCACACGTTTTGCAAAAAATAGCGGAACAGCGTTATTTATCGTGGGACATGTAACTAAAGAAGGTGCTTTAGCTGGACCACGAGTGCTTGAACATATGGTGGATTGCGTACTGTATTTCGAAGGTCAGTCGGATTCTCGATATCGTATGATTCGTGCCGTGAAAAACCGTTTTGGAGCAGTCAACGAGCTAGGTGTCTTTGGCATGACCGATAAAGGGCTACGAGAAGTCGCCAATCCCTCCGCTATTTTCCTCAGTCGTTATGATGAAGCCATTCCGGGTTCAATTGTGATGATTAGCCGTGAAGGCACTCGCCCATTACTCGTCGAAGTTCAAGCTCTTGTTGATGATGCACATGCTCAACCTCGGCGTGTTGCATTAGGACTTGAACAAAATCGTCTGAACATGCTACTTGCGGTAATGCATCGACATGGTGGTGTTCAAACCGCGGGACAAGATGTTTATGTCAATGTCGTAGGTGGATTAAAGATCACGGAAACTGGTTCAGATCTAGCGGTATTACTCGCCTGCGCTTCAAGTTTGCGTGGTAAAGCATTACCACAACAACTAGCTGTTTTTGGTGAAGTTGGTTTATCGGGAGAAATACGCCCTGTTCCGAATGGTCAGGAACGCTTAAAAGAAGCGGCAAAACATGGTTTTAAATATGTGATTTTACCAAGAGCAAATGCGCCACAAAAAAGTATTGATGGTGTTCAAATCATTGCTGTAGCTCGTTTACATGAAGCATTGACTGAAGCAATGCAGCTTAGTGATGAACTGACATAAAAAAACATACTTTTTTAGTTGAAATTATCAACGAATACCTTCATAAATACACTTACATCTTGGAATTAAATAGGAATTTTCGATGCAAGTACACCAGCGTGGCTTGATGGCAGCTTTATTGATGGCAACTTTGGTCGCAGCACCAATTGCAGAAGCTAAACGTGCGGGCGGTGGCAAAAGTCATGGTATGTCTCGTTCAACAACGACGACTCAATCTCAGCCAACTACTACTCAATCGTACCAACAACCTACAACTAAAACTACGACGACTCAAAAATCAGGTCCAGGCGTAGGTTCTATGGTTGCTGCTGGTGTAGCAGGTGCTGCTGTAGGTGCAGTTGCTGCAAATGCATTGGCAGATGACAACAATCCTACTTCTGCTGAGCAGCAAGCTGCGCAAGAAGAGGAAAAAGGTGGTATTCCAGGTTGGTTATGGGTACTCCTAGCTGCTGCAGTTGCATTCTTTGTATTCCGTAAATTCGGTGCAAAAAAAAAATTAGCCACAGCTAATCCATATGCTCCAAATAATAACGGTCAAAACAACTTTGGCCGTCCTGTAAGCCCACAACCAACTATGCGTCAAACGGCTGGTGACAACACCAATATTTTTGGTCAATCAGTTGGTGGTGGCGTTGCGACTCAGGCACCGTTTGGTGGTGCATCAATGAGCAGTGGCAACCAATTACCTGATGGGACTGAACCTGCTGCTTTCCTTCGTATTGCACGCCAACGCTTCAATCACATTCAATCAGTAAATAGCGCAAGTAATATCGAAGAAATTCGTCGTTACTTGACTCCTGAGCTTTATAACTCAATGTATAGCGACATCATGGCTAACCAAGACCAAGATGTGGCTGAGTTTAGCAATCTTAATGCGATGGTTGCTGAAAGCACAACTGAAAATGGACAATATGTGGTTAGCGTTCGTTACACCGGTACGGTAAGTGAAGATTTAAATAGCTTGCCACAACCATTTACTGAAATTTGGCACTTTGTTAAACCTGTTGGCTCGCAACAAGATTGGGTTGTGGCAGGAATCCAACAAGCATAATTGCGAATATCATTTAAAAAAGGAGCTATTCAATAGCTCCTTTTTTTTATTGGTGCAATTTTATAAGAAATAAAAAAAGCCACTCTCGATTTCTGAGAATGGCGGAGTGTAAACGAAATTTAAGTAAAACGTTGTTTACAATAAGGATAACCAAACATATAGGCATCTTCATAATAATTAATATTTATCAGGAAACATATTCCACATTTGGGGAATAGCCTTCACTTTCTTAATTTTTTTGATGCACATGCTGTTGATTTAAATTTTATGGATAGTTTAGTGCAAAGCTAAAAATGACCAGTTAAAACGCAAAAAAAGAGCTGTAATCAATATTTAAAACAATCTATTGGATCAGGTGACTAAGCCTTTGCCTAGCAACAAATATACTAATAGTGCAATCAGCCCAAAGATTCATGAAATAAAAAAGCCTTACCGAAGCAAAGCTTTTATTTCTGTTCTAAATCTTCTAACTATACTTAAGACACAAACTGTAGGAATACCCAGTACAAGCCACCTGACAAACAGATCGTTGCAGGTAAGGTAAATACCCAGGCTGAAAGTATGGTACGAACTGTTGCAAAATTCAAACCTGATTTATTTGCCACCATCGTACCTGCAACCGCACTGTTTAAAACGTGTGTTGTTGATACAGGCATACCTAAACCATCAGCAGCAGCAATCGTACTCATGGCAACTAATTCCGCTGACATACCTTGACCATATGTCATGTGGTTTTTACCGATACGCTCACCCACTGTGATCACGATACGTTTCCAACCCACCATCGTACCTAAACCAAGAGCAAGCGCGACTGCGACCTTCACCCAGTTTGGAATGTATTGTAAGAACGAATCTAAGTTACTACGATATTCTTTTACCAATTTTTCTTGGTCTTTATTCATTTCAGGTAAAGCATCTGCTTTATCTAAACGTTTAAATGTCGTTGTACTTAAATACATGTCATTACGAATTTCACTCACAGCAGCTTCAGGAATATCCTTTAAGTTGCCGTAAGTCGCTACACGATCACCCAAATGAGAGGTCATGCTTGCAAGAGCAGGAACAACTTCTGGGGTTTGCTCTTTGGTTTGAATAAATTTCGTCAAAACTTCGCGAGCTTTTTCATCAGATAATTCATTCTGATTGACATTCAATACGGTGGCTGTTTGAGCCGAAAGCTGTTCGAATGATTGTAGATGTTGAGCATCTAAGTTTTTATTCAATGAATAAGCCAAAGGAACTAAACCAATCAAAATCAACATGATTAAGCCCATGCCCTTTTGACCATCATTTGAACCGTGCGCAAAACTTACACCCGTACAGGTAAAGATTAAAATCGCACGAATAAGTGGTGGTGGTGGTTTGTTACCAACAGGTGGTTGGAACAATTCCAATTGGCGCTTAAAGATCGTTTTAACCAGTAAGAATACAATTGCTGCAAATGCAAAACCGATCAAAGGAGAAAATAACAATGCCTTCCCGACTTTGATGACTTGATCCATATCAATGCCACTAGTTGCGCCAGTTGATGCATTTAACAAGTGATTCATGATCCCCACACCCAAGATCGAACCGATCAAAGTATGAGAACTTGATGCAGGAATACCTAAGAACCAAGTTCCTAAGTTCCACAGAATCGCTGCAATCAACAGTGCAAAAACCATAGCAAAGCCAGCACCACTGCCGACATTCATGATCATTTCAACTGGAAGTAATGCAATAATTCCGTAAGCAACTGCTCCACTTGCCACCATAACTCCAAGAAAGTTACAGAAGCCAGCCCACATCACTGCAACAGGTGCAGGTAAGGCATTGGTGTAAATTACGGTTGCTACAGCATTCGCTGTATCGTGAAAACCATTTACAAACTCAAAACCTAAGGCAATGAATAGTGCCGTAGACAAAAGAATAACTGAATATAAACTCAAAGGTGGTACATGCGCTAAATCAGCACTCACCTGAAATCCAATATATATAAGTGTTGAAACAATGATCGTCAAAAACACCGGCATAAAGAATTTCGGTGTAGGTACATGTACATTCGTCGATTTTGCCGAAGAGTTGGCAAGCGGTGAATCCGAAACAGGAGGAATATTAGAATTCATGTAGACGGTTAGAGGATAAAAAAATCCCCTGTATTGTTTAATTAAATTATGACAATTATATGACAAAGAGATGTCATATAAAGCTGATATTTCATCATTTCAGCTCATTTTGTGATGTTTTTTGTTCTAATCTTTAATCCATTAAATTAAATATCCTTTTAAATACAATATGATATAAAAACAAAAAGTCTTAAAAACTGTTTGTCTGATTTTGCAACAAATGCTACAAAATATGACATCAATTTGTCATATTTCAGTTCATTCGCTGGTTTTTGGAGCATTATTCCTCATAATTATTACAAATTAATGAAGGTTTTGTGACACATCAAAATTGAACTGAAGAATCAGTGCTCTGTGTTGTTGAAAATACGCGCTTTCTGTTCGCTTCTGTTACAATGCCTCAGCTTTTTATATTTGCCATATACTGGGGTTCCTTATGTCCACGCTTGCCACCCTAAAATCTCTTCTCACCCAACGCATCTTGATTATTGATGGCGCAATGGGAACCATGATTCAACGCCATAAATTAGAAGAAGAAGATTATCGTGGTGAACGTTTCGCAGATTGGGCTTCTGATCTCAAAGGTAATAATGACCTTTTAGTACTGACTCAACCGCAGATTATTCAGGGTATCCATGAAGCTTATTTGGATGCTGGTGCAGACATTATTGAAACCAACAGCTTCAATGGTACACGTGTTTCAATGTCAGATTATCACATGGAAGATCTTGTACCTGAGATCAACCGTGAAGCAGCACGTCTCGCGAGAGCGGCTTGTGATAAATACTCTACCCCAGATAAGCCACGATTCGTGGCAGGTGTACTCGGTCCTACATCACGTACATGTTCGATCTCACCGAACGTCAATGATCCAGCATTCCGTAATATTACTTTCGATGAACTCAAAGAAAATTATATCGAAGCAACGCACGCCTTAATTGAAGGTGGTGCTGACATTCTATTGATCGAAACAGTTTTCGATACATTGAACTGTAAAGCGGCAATCTTTGCGGTCAAAGAAGTCTTTAAGCAAATCGGTTATGAACTTCCATTGATGATTTCAGGTACGATTACAGATGCCTCAGGTCGTACATTGACAGGTCAAACTGCTGAAGCATTCTGGAACTCAGTGCGTCATGGTGATTTGCTGTCAATTGGTTTTAACTGTGCATTGGGTGCAGATGCAATGCGCCCTCACGTTAAAACGATTTCTGACGTAGCAGATACCTTTGTTTCAGCTCATCCAAATGCGGGTTTACCGAATGCATTTGGTGAGTATGATGAAACCCCGGAACAAACTGCAGCCTTTATTAAAGAATTTGCTGAGAGTGGTTTGATCAATATTACTGGTGGTTGCTGTGGTACCACACCAGACCATATCCGTGCGATCTACCAAGCTGTTAAAGATATTCCACCACGTAAAATTCCTGAGACTGTTCATGCTTGCCGTTTAAGTGGTTTAGAACCATTTAATATTTATGATGATTCTTTGTTTGTAAATGTTGGTGAACGTACTAACGTGACAGGATCAAAAAAGTTCCTCCGTCTCATCCGTGAAGAAAATTTTGCAGAAGCTTTAGAAGTCGCTCAGCAACAAGTTGAAGCTGGTGCGCAGATCATTGATATCAACATGGATGAAGGGATGCTCGATTCGCAAGGTGCGATGGTGCATTTCCTAAACCTCGTCGCTTCAGAACCTGATATTTCGCGTGTGCCGATCATGATTGACTCATCGAAATGGGAGATCATTGAAGCAGGTCTAAAATGTGTTCAAGGTAAACCTGTTGTAAACTCGATTTCCTTAAAAGAAGGTTATGACGAGTTTGTCGAAAAAGCTCGCCTTTGCCGTCAGTACGGTGCAGCAGTTATTGTCATGGCTTTTGACGAAGTTGGTCAGGCAGATACCGCTGAGCGTAAGCGTGAAATTTGTAAACGCTCTTATGACATTTTAGTCAATGAAGTTGGCTATCCAGCTGAAGATATTATTTTCGATCCAAACGTGTTTGCAGTAGCAACAGGTATCGAAGAACACAATAACTATGCCGTAGACTTTATTGAAGCGACTGGTTGGATCAAACAAAACTTACCACATGCCATGATTTCAGGTGGTGTTTCTAACGTTTCGTTCTCATTCCGTGGTAATGAACCTGTACGCGAAGCGATTCACTCAGTATTCCTCTATCATGCCATCAAACAAGGCATGACTATGGGTATCGTAAACGCTGGTCAGATGGCGATTTATGACGATATTCCAAAAGAACTGAAAGATGCGGTTGAAGACGTTATCCTCAATCAAAATCAGGGAGAAAGTAGACAGGAAGCCACTGAAAAATTACTTGAAGTTGCAGAAAAATATCGTAGTCATGGTGGCGCAGCCAAAGAAGCCGAAAATCTTGAATGGCGTAATGAATCTGTCGAAAAACGTCTTGAATACGCTTTAGTTAAAGGTATTACCACGTATA
>NZ_MELG01000025.1:0-16449 GCF_001767535.1 Acinetobacter sp. GWC1_38_13
AGTAGCAGCAAGAAGCAATTTTTTCATTGAGATTTCTCCAAAACACTTTTTTGTAAATGGCAGTTGCCTTAGTTACTGTAATAAGCTTGCTTATGTACAAAAAGTTACACAGCTCACTGACTTGTATGCATTATCGGTAAACTTTGTGACAGAGAAGTGAAGGAAAGATGACAGTTTGATGACGATTTATATTTAGTAATAATTATATTTATTATTGATTTTTATAGTAATAATAAAAAACGAAGTTATAACTTCGCTTTTTATTATGTGAAAAATTACAGTGCAGCTTTAATTTTTTCTGCTAATTCTTTAATTTTTTCTTGATCGCCCATCTTGGCAGCATGACGCCCCAATTCATGTACTGAACTTGGAATTAAGTGAAAATGCACGTGAGGAACAGTTTGCCCAGCAGAAGCACCAGACAATTGCATTAAAACAATACCTTTTGCATCTAATGCAGTTTCAATCGCTCGAGCAATCTTTTGCACAATTTGAATGGTGTATGCAGCAGCATCCGCAGGTAAATCGAGTAGAGTTACTGCAGGTGTTTTTGGGATAACAAGCGTATGACCTTCCGCTTGGGGCATAATATCCATAAATGCAAGTACTTGATCATCTTCATAGACCTTAATCGCAGGTAATTCGCCACGTAAAATTCTCGCGAAAATATTTTGGTCATCGTATGCCATGATTAATCCTTTATATGATGTACTAAGTTAAAAAATTGCTCCCTTAATGATTTCAATAAGAGAGCCATAGGTGAAGCATTTAAGTCGTTTTATTTGCAATTAAGCTCTTTTTGCCGAGCTTTGATTTGATCGAGACGTTGTTGCTCTTTATCTGAAAATTTTGGCTTAGTCGTATGGCAGTTTTCATTACCATATTTAGCTTTCGCATCAGCGTCTTTAAAACAGAATCCTTTTGATGCATAGATGAGGTTGTAGTCATCTTGCAACTTTTTACATTCTTGTTCTGGTGTGGCAGCTTGGAGATTAAAACCAGTAAAAGAAATTAATCCTGCAATAACTGCAACCGTAAACTTATTCATGAGGTGTTCCTCTATTCAAAAAGGTATAAATCAAGGCTTTATGAAACGATATTCATATGGCATTTGATCCCTACGTACTTACCAATATAAGGCTTATTCATGAAATTTCAATCAATGTGTATTGTTTGAGTGTAATTTTTACTTCATGATTTATTCATATTCAAAAATAAAAAATATATTTTTCATTGACTTAAAGTAAGTTAATTAGCTTTAAATGTAATTTAATAATCTCAAGTTATAGACATTGAAATAAATTCAATATTCAAAGCACCACATATTTATGCAGTGCTATCTAATAAATTTCAGATATCAAATTGCCGATGAATAGAATATTGCATAAATAAAGGGTCTTATTTAAGCGTGATTTTAGTCCAAGATTCATACATTTTAACTGCAGCAGAGAAGTCACTATTGGATTCAGCAGTTAAGCTTGCAGCTTGAATGAGACTTTGTGCCAAAGATAGTATAGGTGCAGGTAATTTTGCATCGTGTACCAAATCTAGGGCAATTCCCGTATCTTTAGCTAATAAAGGCAGGGCAAAAGTAACAGGAAACTCTCGACTTAAAACACGTTGCGGGAAAATATTCTCAGTGACTAGACTTTTACCACTAGAAGCATTAATACAATTCAAGGCGGCATCTAGATTTACGCCATGTGCTTTTAATGTTGTAAAACCTTCAGCTACTGACCATAAATTTACAGCGAGCAACATGTTATTAATGGCTTTTACTGCAAAGCCTGCGCCAGACTCGCCTACGTGTTGAATAAGTTTTCCTAAAGCAGACATAGCAGGATAGGCTCGTTCAAATGCATCAATATCACCACCTACCATAAATGTTAAGGTTGCATTTTCTGCACCTATAGTTTGACCACTGACGGGTGCATCCAAAAATGCTACATCTTGAGCTTTGAGCTGTTCAGCTAGACGACGCGCTGCATCAGGGACACCACTGGTACAGTCAATCCAAATTGCACCTGATTTGATTTTGATACTGCTTATTAGGTTTTCAACATCTTGGCTGGTCGGTAAGCAAGAAAAAATCACATCGGCTTGCGCTGCTTGTTCGAGTTCAGCAGCGATTGTTCCAAATTCTGTTGCATGTTGTTCAGCTTTACTAAAATTTCGGTTCCAAACATAAACGGTGTCGAAATATTTTGGTAAATGAGCAGCCATGCGATATCCCATGGCACCTAAACCGATAAATGCAACAGATTGAGTCATAGTTTACCTTTTTAAATGTGTTGAACGTTCTTCTAGCCATTTTGTAAGTGTCGGCCAAAACTCGATTGAGCTATTTTGACTAGACATTAAACCTAAGTGTCCGCCAGGTATAAGAGTAAACGTGACATCTTGGCTATTTGTCAACTGAGTTAATGGAAAAGCAGCATCAGCTGTTACTAGTTGATCACTTTTCCCAGCGCCAACTAATAGAGAGCAGTTGATACCTTTTAATTCAATGGTTTTGTTTTTTAGTGTGATTGCACCATTTTTTAATGGGTTCTGCATCCAGACATTAAACAGCATGTCTTGATTAATGCCACCAGGATAATCAATCATATTGTTAAGAAAATGACTTAAAGTTGCATCTTCCTGAACCAGTTTTAGATTATCCAGATTTTTAAGCAGTTGGATATTGCCGTCGATCCAACCTTTAGGATCGAGTAACTTAAAGCCCAAAGAATTTAAAAAACCTGGTGAATGAATCATGAGTTTTGGGAGACGATTGTAAATATAGTCTTTAATCGTCGCATTACGTGTTGTCACATAGGCGAGCGTTTTATATAGCTTACCAATATAACCTGATGCATAACTATCAATTGGACTACCCAATACGATTAGATTTTTTACTGCATCTGGTTGATGGCGTGCTGTATATAGTGTGACAAAGATGCCAGCCATACTCCAACCATGTAACGAGATTTCTTTAGATTTCGAATGCTTTTGAATTGCTTCAATGCAACGTGGAATGAACTTATCGATGAATGATAAGAAATCAATATGATAATTTTTATAAGTTAATTTACCCCAATCAATCAGGTACACGTCAAAGCCGCTTTCTTGAAAGTGTTTAACTAAAGAACGGTATGGATATAAATCGTATATATCCATATTAATCGCAAGTGGTGCAACGAAGACAAGAGGTTCCTTATAACGCTTGTTTTCAGAAGCATAGAATCTGACACGTGTTTGTTTAAATTCGGCAATAACTTGATAAGGTGTAGATTGAGATAAGACTAATTTGTCTGCTTCAAATACACGCATAGCGAGATGTTTAAAATTTATTTTTTGCTGTTCCACAAGCGATTTCATCTTTTTAAGTCTCATCATGAGTCAAGATTGCACGAAGTCTAAGCGATTATTGTATCTTTCGCCTTGACCTTAAATACCTTAGGCGCTCAAAATGTTGGCACATTTAGGCGGAATTTAATAACACTTTGTAATATGAATTTAATTTTTGTGCGTAAATTAATCAGATAGGATTCTAGAAGAGAGCAATAGTGATCTTATTGCTTGGTTTTATATTCAAATGTGAGAAAATTTTAGCCAAAGTTGAAATGGGCAGAAACCTATAGGTTCATTCTTTGCAATTTGCAAAACTGTCCAGAGTATAGAATACAGTGTTCCTGAACCCATTAATCATAAGGCATACAAAACGATGAATCCAAATGATGATTTAGAATATCAACTAGATACGCTTGCAATTCGTACTGGTCATAACCGTACTTTTGAAGGTGAGCATAGTGAACCTATTTTTTTAACCTCATCGTTTGTATGTGAAAGCGCTGCTGATGCTGCTGCGAAATTTTCAGGTCAAGTAGCAGGCAATACTTATTCTCGATATACCAATCCAACAGTACAAGCTTTTGAGAAGCGATTGGCTACGCTTGATGGTGCTGAGCGTGCAGTTGCAACAAGTTCTGGTATGGCTGCTGTACATGCAATTTGTATGGCGTATTTGAAAGCGGGTGACCACGTCATTTGTTCACGTGCTGTATTCGGTTCAATTATTGCCTTATTTGAAAAATATGTAGCTAAATTCGCGGTTGAAGTCACTTTTGTTGATTTAGACGATCTTGAAGGTTGGAAAAATGCCTTACAGCCAAATACACGTTTGTTATTTATAGAAACACCATCCAACCCTCTAGCACAAGTTGGTGATATGCAGGCGATTGCAGATATTGCACATGCACATGGTGCTCTTTTCGCTGTAGATAACTGTTTCTGTACTCCAGCATTACAGCAACCCATCAAATTCGGAGCAGATTTAGTTCTATATTCTGCAACTAAATATATTGATGGTCAGGGACGTGCACTGGGTGGTGCCGTTGTTGGTAAAAATGATTTACTCGAAGAAGTGAATGGTGTGATCCGTACACTAGGCAATTCAATGAGTCCTTTTAATGCGTGGATATTCTTAAAAGGCTTAGAAACATTGAGCTTACGTATGAAGGCGCATTGTGCGAGTGCTCAGATATTAGCTGAATGGCTCAAGCAGCATGATAAAGTTGAAAAGGTATATTATGCTGGATTGCCAGATCACCCAGGTCATGAATTGGCTAAGAAACAGCAAAAAGGTTTTGGTGGGGTTGTCTCATTTGTTGTGAGAGGAGAGCGTCAAGGTGCTTGGACTGTAATTGATAATACAAGATTCTTATCCATTACAAGTAATCTTGGTGATGTCAAATCAACAATTACACATCCTGCGACGACCTCACATGGTAGAATGTCGGCTGAAGCCAAACAAGCAGCAGGTATTGAGGAAGGTTTAATCCGTGTATCTGTTGGTTTAGAAGATATCAATGATATTATTCGTGATCTGTCACGTGGTTTAGATTTAATTTAACGAGAGAAAGTTATGAACATTAATATGCTCATGCAGCAAGCTCAGCGCATGCAAAAAGACATGGAAACAAATCTTAAAAAAGCCAAAGAAGAGCTTGCGAAAACTGAAGTTCATGCTGAAGCAGGTGGTGGCTTAGTTAAAGTAACTATGACTTGTCGCCATGTTGTAAAACGTATCGAGATCAGTCCTGATTTATTGCAAGATGAAGCGGACATGATTGAAGACTTGATCGCAGCTGCGATGAATGATGCTGCTCGTCAAGCTGAAGCGATTTCAGAAGAGAAATTGCAAGGTGCAAACTCTGGTATGGGTTTACCACCGGGCTTATCTGGCTTGTTCTAATTGATTACTCCCTAAGTTTGAAAAATAAGCTTAGGGGGATTCTTTCTACAAATATTCGAGTTAATTTGTGTTTAGTGAACGATTTGAACAATTGGTTCAAGCATTGCGTATTTTGCCGAGTGTAGGTCCTAAGTCTGCACAGCGTATGGCATTACATTTATTGATGAAGAACCGTGAAGGTGCTTTTGCACTCTCTTATGCATTGCATGAGGCCTCGAGTCATATTCACGAATGCAGAATTTGTCATTCACTCACTGAAAATGAAATTTGTGATATTTGTGCGTCGACAGAGCGTGATTCAAATTTACTGTGTGTGGTTGAGTCACCCGCTGATGTTATGGCAATTGAACAAAGTGGAAGCTTTAGAGGTAAATATCATGTTTTAGGTGGGCATCTATCACCACTTGATGGTATTGGACCTGAGGAAATAGGCATCCCATATTTAGTGCAGCGTTTAAGTGAAGGTCAAATTGAAGAAGTGATCCTAGCAACTAATGCAACAGTTGAGGGGCAAGCAACGGCACATTATTTGGTTGAAGCGACAAAACACTTGCCAATACATATGACTCGAATTGCACAAGGCGTACCTCAGGGTGGTGAATTGGAATATGTAGACAGTCACACTTTGAGTCAGGCTGTACATAATCGAATGCGTATGAAATAAGACTAAGGTCGATATAATTTATATATTTATTTTAAATTCATGCTGTTAATTTAAACAAATAATTAAATTTTACATTTTGTCTTACATTATCATAGCTATAATTATTTAAATTTGTGGCACTATTGGCTGGCGAAATGGACTTTCGCTGATTTACAAATGGAATAGGGAGTAATTTCATGTTTTGCATGTGGAATACTGAGTAAATTTTTGCATCTGATCTCGCTTGAGCAATAACTGCAATGAAATCGTTGCATCGCTATGTTTTTAATTTTTTTACTTGAGCAATTATGTTTCAGTTTATCCAACAGCAAAAAGATCTAGCTGTTCTCCTCAATCAAATGGAACATTGTTCCACATACGCACTTGATACTGAGTTTATTAAGGTTGATACCTTATATCCGAAATTAGGCGTTTGCCAAATCAATGTAAATGATCAGGTTTCGTTGTTAGATGGCGCTGCGCTAGATTTATCTGATTTTTGGCGTAAGCTTTTTGAAGCTCAGCAGAATATCTTTCATGCATGCGGTGAGGATATTGATCTGATTTATCATTACGCAGATCAAAAGCCATTAAAAAATGTATTTGATACGCAAGTCGCGATGGCTTTTCTTGGTCATGGTTTGCAGGTCAGCTATCAAAATGCATTAAAAACTTGTTTGAATATTGATATCGATAAAGACCAAACACGTTCGGACTGGTTAGCACGTCCACTTAGTCAAGAGCAAATGAGTTACGCTGCAAATGACGTACTATATTTAAATAAGCTGGCAGAAAGGCTGAAGTTTGATCTTCAAACAAAGGGTTTATATTCCTATGTTTTAGAGGATTGCCAAAATCTAACTAAAGAAATCGCATTAGAGACACCATTATCTGAACTTTATACGGATATTGGTAATTATCGTCACTCTAGGCGTGAGTTGATGCAATTACAACAATTAAGCATCTGGCGTGAACAAATTACTAAAGCGATGAATCAACCGCGTAGTTTCATACTTAAAAATGCCACAATGATTGATCTAGTCGAAAAGAATCCGCGAAATACTTTCCAGTTGGCACAAGTTAAAGACATGCGACCAAATATTGTGCGTGAGCATGGTAAAACAATTTTAGATCTACTGAAGTTTTTACCCCCAGAAGATGAATGGCCATTGCGTTTGGCGCGTCCTGTCAAAAACAACTCCAAAGAAATTGCACCTCGTGTTGATCTATTGATCGAAATGGTGGTCAATAAAACAGGTATTCCAAAGGAAGTGTTGTTACGTAAGAAGTGGCTAAATGCGATTTATGAGCATGTGGTCTTTCATCTCGATGAACAAGATTTACCAAGTTATTTATTAGGTTGGCGCTATGATCTTTTGACAGAGCCGTTAATTGCACTTTTCAAAGAAGATATTGAGTTTTTAACAACTCAAATGAAGATTTCTAGGTAAATAAGAACAGTATAAAATACGACTGTAGCGTTAACATTCCTTAATGTACCTACAGTTTTTTTCATGTATGCTGTTTTTGATTGATAATGGTTGTGAGTAAACATGCACTGCGATATTTATAGATCGAGTAAAAAAGACGAAATGTATATTTATATTGCTCGTCCAAACTATCCTGAGGATAAAGATCAAGAGAATCCTCTAGAAGTCGTTCCTGAAAATGTCTTGCAAGCTTTTGGTAAAGCAACATTTGTAATGCACTTAGAGTTGCATGCTGAGCGTAAGCTTGCACGTGCAAATGTCTTGCATGTATTAGACTCTTTGCAAACCAAAGGCTTTTTTATTCAAATGCCACCAGAAGGTCTTATCAACCCGAATGCTGTAGAACCTGAGGGATTACGCGGTGCTTGAGACTCTAACGGCAATATGGTCACAAATTCTTTCGGTCTTTGATCAATTTCCAGAAGAAAATGTAGCCATTATTGTTTATGTGACTGGAACATTGATTGCCTTATGGTGCTGGTATCGTTTGATGTCGCGTTTACCGAATCCAGTGGGTGGAATACTTTGGATTATTGTTTTTGCAATTTTAGTCACACCAACCATCTCCGAGGGGCCTAATTCTGCATTAGCCCCAGCAATCTTTGGACTGATCTTCGGTGTACTTACCAAAGAGCATGTTCTTATTTGGTCAAATTTATCCTTAATTTTATTTGTAATTGGATTAGGATTACTGGTTGGGTTTTGCTGGTCTAAATACACTGCAAATAAAACAGGACACACGGTTTAAATCTACACACAGTTAAATATAGAAAAATAAGGTTTTAAAATGTCTGCTGATACACAACACTTTACTGGTACAGATCAATATATCGCAACCGATAGCCTCAAACTTGCAGTCAAAGCTGCACGAGCTTTACAAAAGCCTTTATTAGTTAAAGGTGAGCCAGGGACTGGTAAAACTTTACTTGCTGAGCAGGTTGCTGAAAGCTTAGGTTTGAAATTGATTACTTGGCATATCAAGTCAACGACTAAAGCACAACAAGGTCTGTATGAGTATGATGCTGTATCTCGCTTACGTGATAGCCAGTTAGGCGACGATCGTGTATATGACATTAAAAACTATATTAAACCAGGTAAGTTGTGGGAAGCATTTACCAGCGAAGAACGTTGTGTATTGTTAATTGATGAAATTGACAAGGCAGATATTGAGTTCCCAAATGATTTGTTGCATGAACTCGATAAAATGTCGTTCTATGTTTATGAGACAGGGGAAACAATTACCGCAACTCAACGACCTATCGTTATCATCACTTCAAATAATGAAAAAGAACTTCCAGATGCATTCTTGCGTCGTTGCTTCTTCCATTATATTGAATTCCCTGATGAAGCAACTATGCGCGACATTATTGCTGTTCATTTCCCAAGTATTTCTAATACATTGGTGAGCGAAGCATTACAAATATTCTTCAAGTTACGCCAAGTCCCAAACCTGAAAAAACCACCGTCAACATCTGAATTGATTGATTGGTTGAGCTTACTTATGGCTGATGATATGCCTGAAGATGTATTGCGCAATCATGATAAATCAAAAGCAATTCCGCCACTGTATGGTGCTTTGATTAAAAATGAACAAGATGTGCAGTTACTTGAGCGTTTAGCTTTTATGTCACGCCGTTAAGAGTGTCTACCAATGTTTGTGAGACTGTTTTACACCTTACGTAAATATGGCGTTCCTGTTACCACCCGTGAATTGATTGATCTTAATCAGGCTGTGGCTTCAGGTCTTGTTTTCGCAGATCAAGACGAGTTCTATCAATTGGCTAAAACTGTCTTAGTCAAAGATGAACGATATTTTGATAAGTTTGATCGTGCTATGAAAGATTATTTTGATGGCATTGAAACTTTCGATCTAGATGAATTGCTTAAACAGGTTCATAAACTACCTAAAGATTGGTTTGATCTTGAGCTTTTAGAGAAACATCTAACACCAGAGCAACGTGAAGAACTACAAAAGGCTGGTTCCCTCGAAGAATTGATGAAAATGTTGGAAGAGCGTTTACGCGAACAACATAAAAAGCATCAAGGTGGCAATCGCATGATTGGTACGGGTGGAACTTCACCTTTTGGCGCCTTTGGTGATCATCCTGAAGGTGTGCGTATTGGTGGGCCAGGACGCAAACGCTCGGCTGTAAAAGTATGGGAGCAACGTAAATACCAAAATCTTGATGATGATCAAGTTTTAGGTACACGACAAATGCAAATTGCTTTACGTCGCTTACGTAAATTTGCACGACAAGGTGCTGCAGAAGAGTTAGATGTAGATGGTACGATCCGTGAGACTGCAAAACAGGGTATCTTAGACGTACAACTTGTTCCTGAGCGCCGTAACCGTATTAAGGTTTTGATGCTATTTGATGTTGGTGGCTCCATGGATGCTTATATTGCTGAATGTGAGAAGTTGTTTAGTGCTGCCAAGTCAGAATTTAAGACATTAGAGTATTTCTATTTCCATAACTGTCTCTATGACTATGTTTGGAAAGATAATCATCGTCGTAGTTCAACGCGTATGAATACATGGGATTTATTTCATACATATGGACGTGACTACCGTGTCATCATCGTAGGTGACGCGAGTATGGCGCCTTATGAGCTAAAGTCAGCGGGTGGCTCAGTTGAATATATGAATGATGAAGCTGGTGAGGTTTGGTTAAGACGATTACGCCAACATTTTGATAAAACAGCTTGGTTAAATCCTGAAGTAGAAGGCTATTGGCATTACACACAGACTATTGGCTGGATTAAAGAGATTTTTGAAAATCATATGTATCCGATGACCCTCAAGGGGATTGAGGATATGACACGATATTTATCACGCTAAAAATTGACATTAATACTTTATAAGAACAGGAAAAGACATGGAACATCAAATTAACGGCATTGCTTTGCCTAACGAATTAGGCTTTTTTGGTAATTTTGGCGGTCAATTTATCCCTCCTCATTTAAAAGAGGCAATGGACGAAATTAACAATGCTTATGAAGAAATTCGTCATACAGCTGAATTTCAAGATGAACTTAATGATTTGTTTAAAAATTACGTTGGTCGCCCAAGCCCTTTATTTCATGCGAAACGTCTATCTGATCAACTAGGTGGGGCACAGATTTATTTAAAACGAGAAGATCTTAATCATACTGGTGCACATAAAATTAATCACTGTTTAGGTGAGGCTTTGCTTGCTAAATATATGGGCAAAAGCAAGGTCATAGCTGAAACTGGTGCAGGACAGCATGGTGTTGCTCTAGCAACTGCTTGTGCATTAGTCGGTATTCCCTGTGAAATTCATATGGGACAAGTAGATATCGAAAAAGAACATCCAAACGTCGTTAAGATGAAAATTTTGGGTGCAAATTTGGTTTCAGTTACTCAGGGGACTGCAACTTTAAAAGATGCAGTTGATAGTGCTTTTGAAGAATATTTAAAAGATCCTAAAAATTATATTTACGCGATTGGTTCTGTAGTTGGTCCGCATCCATTTCCAAAAATGGTACGTGACTTTCAGTCGATTATTGGAAATGAAATTAAAACTCAAGCAAACGAACGTTTTGGACAAAACCCTGATTATGTAGTTGCATGTGTAGGCGGTGGGTCAAATGCAATTGGTGCTTTCACTGCATTCTTAAATACCCCTGAAGTAAAACTTGTTGGGGTTGAGCCAGCAGGTCATGGCTTAGATACGGATAGACACTCAGCTACACTCACATTAGGTAAACCAGGTCAAATTCATGGTATGGCGTGTTATGTGCTTGAGGATGATCAAGGAGAACCCCTACCTGTACATTCTATTGCATCAGGTTTGGATTATCCTGGTGTAGGACCACAACATAGTTTTCTTAAAGAGTTGGGACGTGTTCAATATGAAACAGCAACAGATCAAGAGTGTTTAGATGCATTTATGACGCTTTCGCGTGTCGAAGGTATTGTGCCTGCTCTAGAAAGCTCCCATGCGGTGGCTTGGGCATTACGTGAAGCACCTAAAATGGATAAAAATACGAAGATCGTCGTGAATCTTTCTGGTCGCGGAGATAAGGATTCAGACTATGTTGCTCAAAAGTTGGGTTTGTAATTTTCTACCTTGATTTAAATTTCATAAACCGTTTCTAGTCTGTAGAAGCGGTTTTTTACTGTTAAATAGGCTTGAATCCCGTTAGAATAAAGCGTTTTTGCTATTTGCATTTTGGAGACGCCTAAGTGGAGCGACCTACAATCAGCCCTGAACATTTACAAGAAGCGGCTGAAAATTTAGTAACCATTCGAGATTTTATTCGTTTTGGTGTAACCGCACTTCGTCAATATGACGCACACTTAGGACAAGGTACTGAAGATTATTTTGCAGAAAGTTCAGCTTTGGTTTTACAAACTTTATCACTAGAGTGGAATGCAGATTCAGAAATTCTAGATGCGAAACTTTTGCCGAGTGAAAAGGCTGAATTCCTCAGTTTGTTAGAACGTCGAATCAACGAACGAGTTCCAACCTCATACTTATTGAATTTGGCATATTTCTTTAATAAGCCATTCTATGTCGATGAGCGTGTTTTGATTCCGCGTTCACCAATTGCTGAATTAATTGAACAGCGTTTTGCACCATACTGCTTAGATGAAAATGGACAAATGCTTGAAGCTTTAAATAGCTTACCTGTTAATCCAAATCCAAAAACACCGCAACGTATTTTAGATATGTGTACAGGTTCTGGTTGTATTGCAGTTGCATTAGCCTATGCATTTCCTGATTCTGAAGTAGATGCTACTGATATTTCTAAAGAAGCTTTAGAAGTTGCTTCCATTAATACAGAACATCACAACAAACAATATCAAGTTGCATTACTGGAATCTGATTTGTTTGCAAAAATCCCAGCTGAAAATCAATATGACCTTATTGTCAGCAATCCACCATATGTGGATGCAGAAGATATGGCCGATTTACCAGAAGAATTTTTGCATGAACCTGAATTGGCACTTGCTGCGGGTCAGGATGGTTTGGATTTAGTGCGCAAAATGTTAGCTCAAGCTGTTGATTATTTGACTGAAGATGGTCTAATCGTCATCGAAGTGGGTAACTCAGAATGGGCAATGCGCCAAAACTTCAATACAGTTGACTTCCATTGGCTCACTTTCCAAAAAGGCGGTTCTGGTATTTTTGCATTAACTGCTGAACAATGCCGCCGTTATAAAGAAATATTTCAGCAATCTGTTCAAAGTTAAGGGGCTAAAACATGGCAGGGAATAGTATTGGGCAACTCTTTAAGGTAACAACATGTGGTGAATCACATGGTGCTGGCTTAATGGCAATTGTCGATGGAGTGCCACCGGGTCTTGAACTGTGTGAAGCTGATTTACAACGTGATTTAGATCGCCGTAAACCAGGTACCTCTAAGTTCGCAACACAACGTAAAGAGCCTGATGAAATTGAAATCATATCAGGTGTTTTCGAAGGAAAAACAACCGGAACTTCGATCGGTTTACTAATTCGTAATACAGATCAAAAATCAAAAGATTACGGTAATATTGCTCAAACTTTCCGCCCTGGTCATGCTGACTATACTTACACGCAAAAATACGGTTTCCGTGATTATCGTGGTGGTGGTCGTTCAAGCGCTCGAGAAACAGCTATGCGTGTTGCTGCAGGTGCTATTGCAAAAAAATACCTAGCTGAGAAATTTGGAATCGATATTCGTGGTCATGTCACGCAAATAGGTAATGAGGTTGCTGAGAAATTAGATTGGAATGAAGTGCCAAATAATCCATTCTTTTGTGGTGATGTTGATGCTGTCCCTCGTTTTGAACAACTTGTGACTTCATTACGTGAGCAAGGAACAAGTTGTGGGGCTAAACTGGAAATCCTTGCTGAGAAGGTTCCTGTGGGTTGGGGTGAACCTGTTTTTGATCGATTAGATGCTGATATTGCACATGCGATGATGAGCATTAATGCTGTAAAAGGCGTTGAGATCGGGGATGGTTTCGCTGTTGCGGGTCAATTTGGTCACGAAACTCGTGATGAACTCACTACAGATGGTTTTCTTGCAAATCATGCTGGTGGAATTCTAGGTGGTATTTCAAGTGGACAAACAATCCGTGTTGCAATCGCTCTAAAACCGACTGCTAGTATTACAACACCAGGTAAAACAATCACGATTGATCGTGAAAATACAGATGTATTAACGAAAGGGCGACATGACCCGTGTGTAGGTGTGCGTGCTACACCTATTGCAGAAGCAATGTTGGCAATAGTATTGATGGATCATTTTTTAAGACATCGTGCTCAGAATGCAGATGTAGTTCCGCCATTTAAACCTATAGAACCATAAAATATAAAGACACCTATTATTAAATTAATAGGTGTCTTTTTTATTAGTGGTTAAAATAATATAAAATTATTTAAATAAATTTAAATTACATTTTAGTGGTTATAATAACTCTGAAACTTTATTATTAGATGTTGCAATATGATATTGGTTTCGACCATTACTTTTAGCAATATATAATGCGTGATCTGCTTGAGATACAAACTCTGAAAGACTGTCATTTAATGTTGGTGTAATGGTTGCCACACCAACACTGATCGTAACGTGCTTAGATATATTGCTTCGAGGATGCACAATACCAATATTTCTGATTAGTTCCATTAAGCGCTGAACTTGAATAATAGCCTGATCTCGATCAGTTATAGAGAACAATAGCAAAAACTCTTCACCGCCATACCGAGCAGCTAAATCTCCACTTCTTGATGCAATCGAACCCAACATAATGGCGATACGTCTAAGGCATTGATCACCTTGAATATGACCTAGTGTATCGTTATAGAGTTTGAAGAAATCAATATCAATCATCATGATGGTAAGTGGCATCTCATGTCGAGTGGCTCTTTTCCATTCGTTCTCAAGTACTTCATCTAGATAGCGACGATTTGCTAAGCCCGTTAAAGCATCTTGTTGAGATAAAATTGATAATTGCTGTGCTTGACGCATCAACTCAAGACGATTCAGTTCAATCATGCAATTTTGTAGATAGTTTTCTCGATGTTGTCGATCAGTTGCATAAGCTAAAGCCATGCCTAAAAAACTACTGAAAGTATATGTGCGATGTAAATAAGTCCAATCAATAGAACCATTTAGCCAAGTACTTGCAGCTACGCCAATCAATCCACCAGCCCAGCCAGCAATAATGGCTGTGTAAAAACGCATTCCAACGAAGCCATAAATAATTACGACGGCATACATCATTGCTGCGTGGAATAAAACGTTATTTTGACCTTGTTCAAGTACGTTGATAAGGGTAAATGTGATTGCAACGGCACCCATTGAACCCAAACAAACATAATGATCAAACCATTTATTCAGTTTCGGTGCAAAGGCAAGTAACCAAGCCAGCATAATGATAATGCCAACCCAGCCATAATAAGCAAACCATTCAAAACGCATGCCTGAAGGGAGAACTTGATAGATACCAAAGCTTAGAAATGCATATAACCCTAAAATAATAGGAGCTCTATAACGAAACTCATAAGCTGCTTCATTTCTATACTGATCTTTGTAGATCGATTCTAATTCTTTAGGAAACCAAACTAAATTTAGCCCGCGAGAAATTAACAAGTCGATTTGTTCTTGTCCCAAAATATTGGAAGCCTTCAACTTCATCTTATCTCTCACCACTCCCAAATATTTTTATACATGTAAAATATGGATTATTTAAAAAACTATGTTGCATCGAATTAAATTAAAAATTTTTATTCGATAATAAAAAAATAATTAGTGCAAAATTCAACTTTAATTAGTCCCCACGCATCATCCATTGATCGAATTTATTAAAATCTATTAAATAATATAATGATTCAGACGAATAAAATATCAAACCCTTAAAAACTGTTACAAATTTACCAAGAATGATTGTATATTTGGAGCAATAAGATACAATTTAGAAAAAAGCATCAATCACATACAGAGTGATTGAATTAAGTCATACGAAATAGGATGCATCGCAATGACTGCTATGAATCAATACAGCACAAAATTAGAAATCACGCCTCATTCTGATTGGGCGCAAAAGTTCTGGGATGAGCTTGTACCTGCTAAAGAAAGAGTGAGTAAACATCCATTATTTGTGGACATGGCAAATGGGGATTTAAGCCTCGAGTGTTTCCGTTCTGCATTATTAAATTTTTATCCATTGGTTGCTCATTTTCCATCATACATGGCAGGTGCATTAGCTAAAGCGACTAACTTTGCTCTAGATGGTGTAACCGAAACCCGAGACTGGTTAATCCAAAATATCAAAGTTGAAGAAAGACATTTAAATTGGTATCAAGATTGGGCAGGTGGATTCGGTTTGACTGTTGAGATGTTAAATAACGTTAGGCCTCCTGCGGCGATGAATGCTGTGAATCATTATTTGTGGGATGTAAATTTTAGAGGTGGCTTGGCTGAAAGTATTGCTGCAACAAATTTAGCCATTGAGTGGGCGACAGGTGATTGGACAATCCAAGTCTACAAAGGGATTCAAACTTATACTTCACATCCTGAAGTCAATATCAATAAACGATCATTGGCTTGGTTGAGAGCTCATGCGCATTATGATGATTTGCATCCATACGAAGCGATGGAATTAATCAAAAGATTATGTGACAAAGATCCTGTTTTACAGAAAAAAGCTTTTCAGGCAGCTCAAGATGGTTTGGCTTATTATGAGTTGGCTTTGGATGAGTGCTATAAAATTCAACATAAAAACTAAGTTCTAATGATAGAAAAGTCATATTTTTATAAAAGTGTGACTGTTTTTTTAAGTTTGATTTTGTTAAAGCGGATAAAGTTTCTCATCAAACTTTTCTAATTTTGGAAACTCTAAAGGCGTTAATTGATCTATATTGTTTAAATAATCTTCAAACTTTTCAATGATGTTCATTCTATCTTCATCCTTAATATAAGGAACATGATAAGCAATAAATGGCGGAAGTACCTCAAAACCTACATAAGCCAAACTCCCTCGTTGGATTGAAGATAGGTAAGTGTCTATGGACTGCCACCACTCTCCTAGACAAATTTCGTCTATTCTTTTTGCATAGGAGAGAACA
>NZ_MELG01000026.1:0-16356 GCF_001767535.1 Acinetobacter sp. GWC1_38_13
AAAGAACAAAACTGCTCGTTAAGACATGAATTTGGAAGGCGATGCGCCAAGGCTGAGTCAGGACTACATCTTGTTTTAGGACTAAAAAATTGGATTGATTTGACCAAGGAAAATATTGAATACAAATTTCTACCATCAATATAAATAAGTAAAAGAAAATGAATGTGGTTATAAGTCGAGTAAGGGGATTTAGAGTTTTCCACATATCATTGATCATTGTTATCATGATTGACTAAGAATAAATGCAATAACTTTATATTTGATGAGCTTAGAAATATGAATAAATTAGTTAAGTTTTTAACTTTTACAGCTGCTTTAACATGTTGTACCTTGAGTTTTGCTCAAACCCCACAGCTCGCCTTATCTTGGACAGGATTGTATAACGATGGACAAAAAATTTCTTTGTTCTTTCAACAGAAAGGAGATCAACTCACAGGGTATAGTTTGTTAAATGGTAAGCAAACTAAATTTAAGGGAAGTCTTCAAAAAAGTGGCTCAGTTTATAAAGCAACTTTGAATGAATTAGGGCAAGGTGCTACCTTTGGTCAGTTCATTTTAGATTATAAAAATAATGTTACAGAGATCGATGCACAATGGTTACCCAGTAGCAAAACAGTTAAACCAAAGTTTTTTAACTTGAAAGCACAGCAGTGTAACTATGCAAAAGATGAAGGTAACTATCCAGAAGCATCTCGTAAATTATTAAAAGATGCAGATCTACAAGTTGCTTTAGGTGAGTTGCAATATATGCGTAATGAAATCTATGCACGTCATGGGTATGCATTCCAGAATAAAAGTTGGGCTGCTACATTTGCTGATTATGATTGGTACATGCCGTGTTTTACCAATGTGGATTCACGTTTAACTCAAATTGAAAAAGAGAATGTGAAGCGTATCAAAATGGTAGAACCTTATGCGAAAGACGTAGAGTGGGGACGTTAATTTATTTTATAAATTAAGTATCTAATAAAAAAAGCTGCCATCAGGCAGCTTTTTTAACATTAAGATTCTGTTGAAAATTAACGTTTGATATCGCGTTGAGTCGAGCCAGTATAAAGCTGACGCGGACGACCGATTTTGTAAGGACCGCTGTGCATTTCTAACCAGTGGCTGATCCAACCAACAGTACGTGCAAGAGCGAAAATTACAGTAAACATTTCTGTTGGGATACCAATCGCTTTTAAGATGATACCTGAGTAGAAGTCTACGTTCGGGTAAAGCTTACGCTCTACGAAGTACGGGTCGTTCAATGCAATACGCTCAAGTTCCATAGCAAGCTGCAATTGTGGATCGTTGATGCCTAATGCTTCAAGAACTTCGTCACAAGTTTGCTTCATTACTTTAGCGCGAGGGTCAAAGTTTTTATAAACGCGGTGACCGAAGCCCATAAGCTTCACTTCTTTACGTTTTACTTTTTCCATGAATTCAGCAACGTTTTCAACGCTACCAATTTCATCTAACATTTTAAGTACAGCTTCGTTTGCACCACCGTGAGCAGGTCCCCAAAGTGCAGAGATACCAGCAGAGATACATGCATAAGGGTTTGCACCAGTAGAACCTGCAAGACGAACTGTAGAAGTCGATGCATTTTGTTCGTGGTCAGCATGAAGCGTGAAAATACGGTCCATTGCGCGCGCAAGAACAGGATTTACTTTGTAGTCACGATCAGCAGGCGTAGCAAACATCATGTGTAAGAAGTTTTCTGCGTAGCTTAAATCATTACGAGGGTAAATGAATGGTTGACCTACAGTGTACTTGTAGCTCCACGCTGCAAGCGTAGGGATTTTCGCGATTAAACGAATTGCAGTGATTTCACGATGGTTAACATCTTCGATGTCTAAACCGTTGTGATAGAACGCAGATAAAGCACCAACTACACCAACCATGATCGCCATAGGGTGAGCATCACGACGGAAACCATTGAAGAAACGGCTTACTTGGTCGTGAACCATAGTGTGGTTACGTACTTTTGCGTCAAATTCAGTTTTTTGTTCAGCATTTGGAAGCTCGCCATTTAATAATAAATAACAAGTTTCTAAGTAGTCTGCTTGAGTCGCTAATTGATCAATTGGATAACCACGGTGTAATAAAACACCTTTGTCACCGTCAATGAATGTGATCTTAGATTCGCAAGCCGCTGTCGCCATAAAACCAGGATCGAAAGTAAAGTGACCTGATGCTAATACATCTTTAACGTCAATTACATCTGGGCCCAATGTGCCGCTGTAAATTGGTAATTCAATTTCTTTGCCATCAAGCTGTAATACGGCTTTTTTGCCAGTTGCTGCAGACATTCAATAGATCTCCTGTCCTGGTGAATGATTATCTGACTCGAAATCCTAATCTTGTCATGTGCGAATCAGACGGTGTCAAAATTTGCTATAAGATTAGTGGCTACTAAAATTTTGTCAATTATACTTAGGGATAAAAAATGACGTTATCACAGTCAATTAGTCATTCAGTATCAACGGGAAAATTGAGTAAAATCACAGCACCGGTCGAGTATAATATGTCAAATCATGTTTTAGGTGCAGAAAAAAAATGAAGCATCAGTACAATTGTAAGTAAATTTTTAACACTTTTTGATTTATAGATTCCTAAAATTTTTTGAAATAAAATGCCAAAACCCTATATTTCTCATGCCTTAGATTTAAATTATCATTAAAAAAAATGTTGATTGAAAAATAAAGGAATTTTTATTTGTTCTATTACGGTGCGATCAACTGATTAAAAAATGACTAATTTTTTACTAAAATCATCTTTGCTTGATAGATTATCGCTTAGTTATATTTAATATTAAAATGAGGGGTATTATTTCTGAGTATATAAATAATCGATCCAAATATATGACTTTAGTATGATGCTTTAATAATTTCTTAATGATTTTGAAGGAATATATTCGAAATTTAAAAATAAAAATAATAAATTGCATTTGATGTAATGTTTTTAAAAATCAATATGATATGTAATTTTTGTATGGTAGGTCCATTGATTTTTCTTGCTTATTCTTGTGAATGATTCTTATTTAAGGCTTTTTTCGACTAAAGAGAAAGCTGATTGTTTGTATTTTGATATTTCACGTTTTATAATTCGTTGTCGTTATATAGGTTAGGCATGTGCTGTGCTTGCCTGACAATGCCAGCTTTCCTTTGAATTAATTCAAACAAACTCCAGTTGGAGTTTCTACCTACAGGATGCCCGCTGTGAAAAGCAACAGACCTGTCAATTTGTCCATGGGTCAGGTGTTAGCGGTAAATTTACGCTCACCCGTGGCTATTGCATCAATTCTACACCGTCTATCTGGTGTAATCGTTTTCTTATTAGTCGCTGTTCTTTTGTGGATTTTGGATAAATCTCTATCTTCACCAGAAGGATTTGACTACGTAAAAAATGTCGTTTTCGGAAATATCTTAGTACGTTTCATCGTATGGGTATTTGTAGCAGGCTTAATCTTCCATTTTATTGCAGGTATCAAACATCTACTTGCTGACCTTGGTTTTGCTGAGGAATTACAAAGTGGTCGTATTGCAGCTACAGTTTCGTTGATCTTATCTGTGATCGGTATTGTCGCAGCTTTTGTATGGATTATGTTCTAATGAAAAGTGCTACAGGTTTAACGGGTTCAGGTTCTCGCGATTGGTATATCCAACGTGTATCAGCTGTAGTTTTAGCTGCTTATACTGTCGTTATGTTTGGCTGGATCCTATGCAATAGTGGATTCGGTTATGAGCAATGGGCTGGCTTTATGCTAACGCTTCCAATGAAAATTTTCTCATTGTTAGCTGTGTTATCGCTTGTTGCGCACGCTTGGATTGGTATGTGGCAAGTCTTTACAGATTATGTAACGACACGTCAAATGGGTCCTTCGGCTTCAGGTTTACGCCTTGTGTTAACTTCTGCTGTCATTATTTCAGTGTTCGTATACGCAATCTGGGGTATCCAGATTTTCTGGGCAAATTGATAGGAAGAGATCATGGCAACTACCCCTAAAGAAAATTATTCAAATATTCAAACACTATCATTCGATTCAGTTATCGTTGGTGGTGGTGGTTCTGGTATGCGTGCTGCTTACCAACTTGCTCAAGCAGGTTTGAAAGTTGCTGTATTAACCAAAGTATTCCCAACACGTTCGCATACAGTTGCTGCTCAAGGTGGTATTGGTGCATCGTTAGGAAATATGCAAGAAGATAACTGGCATTATCATTTCTACGACACAGTAAAAGGTTCTGACTGGTTAGGCGACCAAGATGCGATTGAGTTTATGACTCGTGAAGCACCGAAAGTTGTTTATGAGTTAGAGCATTTAGGTATGCCGTTTGACCGTAACGAAGATGGTACGATTTATCAGCGTCCATTTGGTGGTCACTCTGCAAACTACGGTGAAAAAGCAGTTCCACGTGCTTGTGCTGCAGCTGACCGTACTGGTCATGCACTACTACACACGTTGTATCAAAGCAACGTAAAAATGGGTACTCAATTCTTTGTTGAATGGATTGCATTAGATCTAATTCGTAACGAAGAAGGTGATGTACTTGGTGTAACTGCAATTGATCAAGAAACAGGTAACATCGCAGTATTCCAAGCAAAAGCAACATTATTTGCTACAGGTGGTGCTGGCCGTGTTTACCGTGCATCTACCAACGCCTACATCAATACTGGTGATGGTTTGGGTATGGCTGCTCGTGCGGGTATTCCATTACAAGATATGGAATTCTGGCAATTCCACCCAACGGGTGTTGCGGGCGCTGGTGTATTGTTAACTGAGGGTTGTCGTGGTGAGGGTGGTATCCTTCGCAACAAAGACGGCGAACCATTCATGGAACGTTATGCACCGACTTTAAAAGACTTGGCTCCACGTGATTTCGTATCTCGTTCTATGGATCAGGAAATTAAAGAAGGTCGTGGTTGTGGTCCAAAAGGTGATTATATCCTATTAGATATGACACACTTGGGTGCTGATACAATCATGAAGCGTTTACCATCAGTATTTGAGATTGGTAAGAAATTCGCGAACGTTGACTGTACTAAAGAGCCAATTCCTGTAGTACCAACAATCCATTATCAAATGGGTGGTATTCCAACGAATATCCATGGTCAAGTTGTTGTACCTCATGGTGTTGAAGAGGGTGAATTCTCTGCTCACTATGATAAAGATACAAAACAATATACATATAAAGGCACACGTGATTATGTGAAACCAGTTAAAGGTTTCTATGCAATCGGTGAGTGCTCATGTGTATCTGTTCATGGCGCAAACCGTTTAGGTACTAACTCGTTGCTTGACCTTGTTGTATTTGGTAAAGCTGCTGGTGAACACATTATTGATTATGTGACTAAACACCATGGTGATGATTATGCTCCATTACCAAACGATGTGTTAGAAAACACATTGGCACGTGTACGTAAGTTGGATGAATCTACATCTGGCGAAAATGCGCAAGAAGTTGCTGATGTAATTCGTGACATCGTTCAAGATCATGCTGGTGTATTCCGTACACAAGCATTACTTGATAAAGGTGTTAAAGAAATTCTTGCGATCGAATCACGTGTTCGTAACATTCATTTGAAAGACAAATCTAAAGTATTCAATACTGCACGTATTGAAGCATTAGAAGTTGAAAACTTGTATGAAGTTGCTAAAGCAACCTTGATTTCTGCTGCTGCACGTAAAGAATGTCGTGGTGCGCATACCGTTGTTGATTATGAATTAGCGCCAGATCATCCGACTTACTCTTATGGTCGTCGTGATGATGAGTGGATGAAACATACGTTATGGTATTCTTCAGACAATCGTCTTGAATATAAACCAGTACGTTTCAATCCATTAACGGTTGAAGCTATTGAACCTAAACCACGTACATTCTAATCGGGAGAACAAAGATGAGTAGAGGTACTCGTACATTCGAAATCTACCGCTATGATCCTGATAAGGATAAAGCGCCTTACATGCAAACTTTTAAGTTAGAGTTAACTGACAAGCACCGTATGTTGCTTGACGCGTTACTTGCATTAAAAGTTCAGGATGAAACATTAACATTCCGCCGTTCATGCCGTGAAGGTATTTGTGGTTCTGATGGTGTGAACATTAATGGTAAAAATGGTTTGGCATGTTTGTGGAACTTGAATGACCTGCCTGAAAAAATTGTAATTCGTCCTTTACCTGGTTTACCAGTTGTAAAAGACTTGGTTGTAGATATGAATCAATTCTACGATCAATACAATAAAATTCAGCCATTCTTGATCAACAATCAGCCAGCTCCTGCGAAAGAGCGTTTGCAATCTCAAGCAGATCGTGAACATCTTGATGGTTTGTATGAATGTATTCTATGTGCATGTTGTTCAACTTCATGCCCATCGTTCTGGTGGAACCCTGACAAGTTCTTGGGACCATCTGCATTGTTAAATGCTTATCGTTTTATTATCGATTCGCGTGATACTGCTACTCAAGAGCGTTTGGCGCGTTTGGATGACCCATTCTCATTATTCCGTTGTAAAGGAATCATGAACTGTGTGTCTGTATGTCCAAAAGGGTTAAACCCAACTAAGGCAATTGGCCACATTCGTAATATGCTATTGGATCAAGCTGGTTAATTCGGTTTTCCTGTAGAAGAAACGGAAGTTTTGAAAAAAGCTTCCGTTTTTTTATTTGCGTCATAAAAGTATGTTTTGTGCTACAAGGATGCTGGTATGCTTATTACTTATGTAGATAAAAAGAATTAGAAAAGTTGATCAATTGCTTTGCGTTGATTCGTTTTTGAGCACTGTGCTTAGAGTTTGTGCGAGATTTGTAGAAAATCTTTAACTTTGGTCGATAAGAGTGCAACTTTTTTTGAAAGGGCGCTATATTAGATTATAATTTGATGTGTGTATTTCGCTGATTTATGGATGGTATGTGTCAAAAAAATCAATCCAAGCTTGATAACATGTTAGGATTTCTGCCAACGACTGAAAGCAAAAAAATTAGGATATTCCTTAAGTTATACAGGAGATATTCACAAAAGATTTATGCAGATTATTCAGTCAAAGTCAATTTAGAAAAGTTAAAAATTTAGTTAATTTTTCTAAAATGATTTGCAAAAAATTGCTCGATGTCGTCGAGTATAAGAATGAGTTGCGCGCCTTGTTTATGGGTGCGTGACTGATTTGTTACATCAAAAGGAATACTCCTGATGTGTAGTGATAATGTCCTAAGGTTGGATGATCTTGGGTAGTAGTGTCTTGTTACCAATTCGATACTATGAATCATGGGTCTGCTTAAAAGGCAGCCTGTATTATTTTTTGCAATAGGAAATGGGTCCAAAAATGCAAGAAGTTGCTGACGCACTGCGTCTTGACACTGAACTTTCCGCTGATAGTGCAGCGTATATTGAAGAGCTTTACGAACAGTATCTAACATCTCCAACCTCAGTGTCAGAGGATTGGCGTGAATATTTCGACAAATATCCTAAAGGGGATCAACCACACGGTAGTGTGCGTGAACAATTCCTGCTTTTGGGTCGTAATTCAAGCCGAATTCAACCTGTAGTTCAAAGTGCTGTGAGCACAGAGCATGAGCGTCGTCAAATTGGTGTACTTCAACTCATTGCTGCTTATCGTAACCGTGGTCATCAAAAAGCTAAACTCGATCCATTAGGTCTTGCGAAACGTGAAGACGTTCCTGACCTCGATTTATCTGCACATGGTTTAACAAAATCTGATCTTGATACTGTATTCAATACAGGTAATCTCGCGATTGGTAAAGCAGAAGCTACATTGTCGGAAATGATTGAGGCAATGGAAGCAATTTACTGTACCTCAATCGGTGCAGAATACATGCATATCGTCGACACTAAAGAAAAACGTTGGATTCAGCAGCGTTTGGAAGGTGCTCGTGGGAAATTTAATTTCTCAGCTGATCAGAAAAAAGGCTTTTTAGAGCGTTTGACTGCGGCAGAAGGCTTAGAAAAGTATTTAGGTACAAAATTCGTAGGTGCAAAGCGTTTTGGTGTGGAAGGCGGTGAGTCTTTTATTCCAATGATGAATGAGATCATTCAGCGTGCAGGTAGTGTTGGTTGTAAAGAAGTTGTGATTGGTATGCCACACCGTGGTCGTCTCAACGTTTTAGTCAACATTATGGGTAAAAACCCAGCCGACTTATTTGGTGAGTTTGAAGGGAAGAGCCTACACAAAAAAGGTTCTGGTGATGTTAAGTATCACCAAGGTTTCTCTTCAAATGTGATGACGCCTGGTGGTGAGGTTCACTTAGCATTAGCATTTAACCCATCGCACTTAGAAATTGTTGGACCAGTAGTCGAAGGTTCGGTACGTGCTCGTCAAGTACGTCGTAAAGATATTGGTGGTGACGATGTTCTTCCTGTGATTGTTCACGGTGATGCGGCATTTGCAGGTCAAGGTGTTAACCAAGAAACCTTCCAAATGTCACAAACACGTGGTTATACAGTTGGCGGTACAGTTCATATCGTTATTAATAACCAAGTTGGTTTCACGACTTCAGATCCGCGCGATACACGTTCTACAGAATACTGTACTGACGTAGCAAAAATGATTCAGTCACCAATTTTCCATGTGAATGGTGATGATCCTGAAGCTGTAATTTTTGCAACACAACTTGCACATGATTTCCGTCATGAATTCCGCAAAGACGTTGTGATTGATTTGTTCTGTTACCGTCGTCGTGGTCATAACGAAGCAGATGAACCATCTGCAACTCAACCGTTGATGTATCAAGTGATTAATAAAAAAGCGACTACACGTACGCTTTATGCTGATCAATTGGTTCAAGAGAAAGTCCTTGATCGTGCAAGCGCTGATCAAATGGTTGAAGGTTATCGTTCTGATTTAGAAGCGGGCAACCATGTTGCTAATGCATTAGTACGTGAACCAAACAAAAAAATGTTTGTGGATTGGACACCATATCTAGGTCATGAATATACAGATGTTTGGGATACGAGCTTTAACATTGATCGCTTAAAAGAACTTGGCAAAACAATGAATACATTACCTGAAGGTTTTGTATTACAACGCCAAGTACAAAAAGTTATTGATGACCGCATCAAAATGCAAACAGGTGAAATGCCACTGAACTGGGGTGCTGCTGAAACATTGGCATATGCATCTTTGCTGGACGATGGCTTCCTAGTACGTATTACGGGTGAAGACGTTGGGCGTGGTACATTCTCTCACCGCCATGCAAAACTACATAACCAAGTTGATGGTTCTGTTTACATCCCGTTGTGTCACATTAAAGAAAATCAGCCACGTGTTGCGGTGTATGACTCTTTATTATCAGAAGAAGCTGTGCTTGCTTTTGAATATGGTTATGCAACCACTCTACCGAAGAGCTTGATCGTTTGGGAAGCACAATTTGGTGACTTTGCAAACTGTGCGCAAGTCGTGATTGACCAATTCATTGCTTCTGGTGAAACCAAGTGGGAGCGCGTTTGTGGTTTAACGATGTTGTTACCACATGGTTATGAAGGTCAGGGTCCTGAGCATTCATCTGCACGTTTAGAGCGTTTCTTACAATTGTGTGCTGAAGACAATATGCAAGTATTGACTCCTACAACACCAGCACAGATTTTCCATGCTTTACGTCGTCAAGCGGTTCGTCCTATTCGTAAGCCAATGATTGTGATGTCACCAAAGTCATTGCTACGTCATAAATTAGCGACTTCAACTTTAGATGAATTAGCAAATGGTTCATTCCAAACAGTGATTGATGAAGTCGATCAAATTAACAAAGCTGACGTTACTCGTTTAGTTCTTTGTGGTGGTAAGGTTTATTACGATTTACTCGAAAAACGTCGTGAGCTTGGTTTAAACCATATCGCGATTGTTCGTATTGAACAGTTATATCCATATCCAGAACAGCGTTTAGCTGAAGTTATGGCTCAATATCCAAACATTCAAGAACTTGTTTGGGCGCAAGAAGAACCTAAAAACCAAGGCGCTTGGTTATTTATCGTTCCTCGTTTGTATGAAGACGTTCTTAAATCAGGTAAACAAATTCGTATTAGCTATGCTGGACGTGAAGCATCTGCCGCACCTGCTTGTGGCTCACCGTACTTGCATGCAAAACAACAAGCTCAGCTCGTCAATGACGCACTTGCAATTGAAGCTGAACAATCAGGAGATTCTAAATAATGGCAACCGAAATTAAAGCACCGGTATTCCCAGAGTCAGTTGCTGACGGTACGATCGCAACTTGGCATAAAAAAGTAGGTGAACCTGTATCACGTGATGAAGTGATCTGTGACATTGAAACCGATAAAGTTGTTTTAGAAGTGGTTGCTCCAGCTGATGGTAGCTTAGTTGCGATCATCAAAGGTGAAGGCGATACAGTTCTTTCTGATGAAGTAATTGCTCAATTTGAAGCTGGTGCTGTTTCTGCGGCTGCTCCTGAAGCTGCTGCACCAGTTGCAGCGGCTCCTGTGGCATCTGCCCCAGCTGCGGCTGCATCAACTCAAGCTGTTGATCAAAACCAAGCCCCTGCTGTTCGTAAAGCATTATCTGAAACAGGTATCAATGCTGCTGACGTACAAGGTACTGGTCGTGGTGGTCGTATCACTAAAGAAGACGTTGCAAATCATAAACCAGCTGCTTCAGTTCAGCCGTTAAGCGTTGCTGTAGGTGAACGTATCGAGAAACGTGTTCCAATGACACGTTTACGTAAGCGTGTTGCTGAGCGTTTATTGGCGGCTACACAACAAACTGCAATGTTAACAACATTCAATGAAGTTAACATGAAGCCGATCATGGAAATGCGTAAGCAATATAAAGATGCTTTCGAAAAACGCCATGGTGCTCGTTTAGGTTTCATGTCTTTCTTTGTTAAAGCAGCAACAGAAGCTTTAAAACGCTATCCAGCTGTAAATGCGTCGATTGATGGTGATGATATTGTTTATCACGGTTTCTATGACATCGGTGTAGCAGTTTCTTCTGATCGAGGCTTAGTTGTGCCAATCCTTCGTGATACTGATCGTATGAACTATGCTGAAGTAGAAGGTGGTATTGCTGCATATGCTGCTAAAGCACGTGAAGGAAAATTATCGATCGAAGAGATGACTGGCGGTACATTCACTATTACTAATGGTGGTACTTTCGGTTCATTACTTTCAACACCTATTTTAAACCAGCCACAAACAGCGATTCTTGGTATGCATAAAATCCAAGAACGTCCTATGGCGGTAAATGGACAAGTTGAAATCTTGCCAATGATGTATTTAGCGCTTTCATATGACCACCGTCTAATTGATGGTAAAGAAGCAGTAGGTTTCTTAGTAACAATTAAAGAATTGTTAGAAGAGCCGGCTAAACTTATTCTTGACCTATAACTTATTATTTAAAAATCATCCCTAACTTTTCTTTAATTAAGAAAGTTCAGTCCCCTTAATCAAAAGGGGATTTAGGGAGATTGATTGGAGATAAAAATGTCTCAACAGTTTGATCTTGTTGTTATTGGCGGTGGACCTGGCGGTTATGAAGCAGCAATCCGTGCTGCACAACTAGGTTTTAAAGTTGCATGTATCGAAAAACGTATTCATAACGGTAAACCATCTTTGGGTGGTACGTGTTTAAACGTTGGTTGTATCCCTTCTAAAGCATTGCTTGACTCTTCTCATCGTTACGAAGCAACAGTTCATGAACTTGCTGAACACGGTATCACGACTGGTGAAGTTAAATTTGATTTAGATACTTTGTTAGCTCGCAAAGACAAAGTTGTTGATCAATTGACTGGTGGTGTTGCTCAATTACTTAAAGGTAATGGTATCGAGTGGTTACAAGGTACTGGTAAATTACTTGCTGGTAAAAAAGTTGAATTCACGCCATTTGAAGGTGAAGTACAAGTTTTAGAACCTAAGTATGTCATCCTTGCGACTGGTTCTGTACCTGTAAATATCCCTGTAGCTCCTGTTGATGAAGATTTGATTGTTGACTCAACTGGTGCTTTGAAATTCCCAGAAGTTCCAAAACGTCTTGGTGTTATCGGTGCAGGTGTTATCGGTTTAGAGTTAGGCTCGGTATGGCGTCGTCTTGGTTCGGAAGTTGTTGTATTTGAAGCATTAGATACTTTCCTGCCAATGGCTGATAAAGCACTTTCTAAAGAATTTCAAAAAATCTTGAAGAAACAAGGTTTAGATATTCGTATTGGTGCAAAAGTTTCTGGTACAGAAGTTAATGGTCGTGAAGTGACTGTTAAATATAACCAAGCTGGCGAAGATAAAGAGCAAGTATTTGACAAATTAATCGTTTGTGTAGGTCGTAAAGCTTATGCAGAAGGTCTATTGGCAGAAGATTCAGGCATTAAACTCACTGAACGTGGTTTAGTTGATGTAAATGATCAGTGCCAAACATCTGTTGAAGGCGTTTATGCAATCGGTGACTTAGTTCGTGGTCCAATGCTTGCTCATAAAGCAATGGAAGAAGGTGTGATGGCTGTTGAGCGTATCCATGGTCATGCTGCTCAAGTAAATTATGACACTATTATTAGTGTTATTTACACGCATCCTGAAGCTGCTTGGGTTGGTTTAACTGAAGAACAAGCTGCTGAAAAAGGTCACGAAGTTAAAGCCGGTCAATTCCCGTTTGCGGTTAATGGTCGTGCATTAGCTGCTGGTGATACAGCTGGTTTTGTTAAATTTGTTGCTGACGCAAAAACAGATCGTCTTTTGGGTATGCACGTTGTCGGTCCTAATGCATCAGACATCGTTCATCAGGGTATGATCGCACTTGAGTTTGTTTCTTCTGTTGAAGATTTACAGTTGATGACTTTTGGTCATCCAACGTTCTCTGAAGTTGTACATGAAGCTGCACTTTCAGTTGATGGTCGTGCAATCCACGCGATTCAACGTAAGCGCAAATAAAAACAAAAAGTGTGGTTCGCCACACTTTTTTGAATGAAGACGATTGGTTTATAAGACAGTCGTCGTCTCATAATGTAGTGTCCTAGTGTTAAGAATATCTAGGTCGCGTCACAATAAACAACGTAGTAGGTAATTAAATGAACTTACATGAGTATCAAGCTAAAGCGTTATTAAAAAAATATGGCATGCCAGTACAAGAAGGTATTTTGGCAACAAATGCAGATGAAGCAGTAGCTGCGTTTGAACAGCTTGGTGGTAAATTCGCGGTAATGAAAGCGCAAGTACATGCTGGTGGTCGTGGTAAGGCTGGTGGCGTAAAAGTTGCAAAATCAAAAGAAGATGTTATCGAATTTGCTAACAATATTATTGGTACTCGTCTTGTAACGTATCAAACAGATGCAAATGGTCAGCCTGTTAACAGCATTATTGTTGCAGAAGATGTCTATCCAGTTGAGCGTGAGCTTTACTTAGGTGCGGTTGTAGATCGTTCTAGCCGTCGTATTACTTTCATGGCTTCTACCGAAGGTGGTGTAGAAATCGAGAAAGTTGCTGAAGAAACACCTGAAAAAATTATTAAAGTTGAAGTTGATCCATTAGTAGGTTTACAACCATTCCAAGCACGTGAAGTTGCATTTGCTCTTGGTTTGAAAGATAAACAAATCGGTCAATTTGTTAAAATTATGTCTGCTGCTTACCAAGCATTTGTAGAAAATGATTTTGCTTTATTTGAAATCAACCCACTTTCAGTTCGTGAAAATGGCGAAATTTTATGTGTAGACGCGAAAGTAGGTATTGACTCTAACGCGCTTTATCGTTTGCCAGAAGTTGCAGCTTTGCGTGATAAATCTCAAGAAAATGAGCGTGAATTAAAAGCATCTGAATTTGACCTTAACTATGTTGCTTTAGAAGGTAACATCGGTTGTATGGTGAATGGTGCTGGTCTTGCAATGGCAACGATGGACATCATCAAGCTTTATGGTGGTCAGCCTGCTAACTTCCTAGATGTTGGTGGCGGTGCGACTAAAGAGCGTGTAATCGAAGCATTCAAAATTATTCTTGCTGATACTTCTGTACAAGGTGTTTTAATCAACATCTTCGGTGGTATCGTTCGTTGTGACATGATTGCTGAAGCAATTATTGCAGCAGTTCAAGAAGTAAACGTAACTGTACCAGTTGTTGTTCGCTTAGAAGGTAACAATGCTGAGCTAGGTGCGAAATTGCTTGATGAATCTGGTTTGAAATTAATTTCTGCAAATGGTTTATCTGATGCTGCAGAAAAAATTGTTGCTGCAGTTAAAGCGTAAGGGGAGTATCAATCATGAGCGTATTAATTAATAAAGACACTAAAGTATTGGTACAAGGTTTTACTGGTAAAAACGGTACTTTCCACTCTGCACAAGCTTTAGACTACGGTACAAAAGTTGTTGGTGGTGTTACGCCAGGTAAAGGTGGAACAACACACCTTGACCTTCCTGTATTCAATACAATGAAAGATGCTGTACGTGAAACTGGTGCTGATGCATCTGTTATTTATGTTCCAGCTCCGTTTGTATTAGATTCTATCGTTGAAGCGGTTGATTCAGGCGTTGGTCTTATTGTTGTGATCACTGAAGGTGTTCCAACAATCGATATGCTTAAAGCAAAACGCTATTTAGAAACTAACGGTAATGGTACTCGTTTAGTTGGTCCTAACTGCCCAGGCGTGATCACTCCAGGTGAATGTAAGATCGGTATTATGCCTGGTCACATCCACCAACCTGGTCGTATTGGTATTATCTCACGTTCAGGTACATTGACTTATGAAGCGGTTGCTCAAACAACTAAGCTTGGTTTAGGTCAATCTACTTGTATCGGTATCGGTGGTGACCCAATCCCTGGTATGAACCAAATCGATGCATTGAAATTATTCCAAGACGATCCTGATACTGATGCAATCATCATGATTGGTGAGATTGGTGGTACTGCAGAAGAAGAAGCTGCTGAATTCATTCAATCGAATGTAACTAAGCCAGTTGTTGGTTACATCGCTGGTGTAACTGCGCCTAAAGGTAAACGTATGGGTCATGCTGGTGCGATTATCTCTGGTGGTAAAGGTACAGCAGAAGAGAAATTTGCTGCATTCGAAAAAGCAGGTATGGCTTACACTCGTAGCCCAGCTGAACTTGGCTCAACAATGATGCAAGTGCTGAAAGAGAAAGGTTTAGCGTAATACGTTAGATTTATTTATCTTGAAAAAACCCAATGGTGACATTGGGTTTTTTTATGAGTGTAATATTGTGACAAAATACGTGCAAGATGCCGAAGAAATCATATAAATAAATTTTATGGATATAATTAACTGATTGTAATAGATGAAAGTATAACTTTTTATATTATGTTTAGGTTTTATTTTTTATTGAAAAAGCTTAATTAAAATATTAAAGGTGAGTTTTAAATATTATTTTTTTAATTTATACAGAACGATCTTTATTATACAGGTCATTCTTTCTTTTTAAGTTTTATTTAATAAAATGTTTATCTAAATTATTTTTTGTTGTTTTAAGTTTTTCGCATGGAAAATTAAATTTGATTTTGTTTTATTGTTTTTATTTTAAATGTAGGTATTACAGTGGCTTGTATTAATCATTATTTTAAAATTTGGTATATTTTTTTATTTAAGTTGAATTTGAGGTAAAATTTATAAATTTTATTATTGTGATTATTTTTTGATTAAACTATTATTTATAGTAAATATTAAATAATGAGGAATAATATGATTAAAATAAAATTATTTATTCCTGTGCATTGTGTATCTATTTTTGCTTTATTGTGTTGCGGAAGCGCTGTTTATTCAAATCCGATTGATCAACAGAGAGAGTATGCTGTTCAATTAATCCAGAAAGGAGAGGTTGATCATGGGTTACTTGATTTAAAGAAATTATTAGTTTTGTATCCTAAAGACCAAAAATTAATTGCGGATTATTTTGTACTTTCGTATGGAAGAAATACGCTTCGTGCGACTGAGTTGATTACCTGTATAGAAAATATACAAATAGAAGTATTTCCTATTTATGCGCAGACCAGTGTCGTGAAAACCTTAAGAGATGCCAGAGAATATTCTTTGGCTAAAAAGATGATTACAGGGTTTAGAGCTCATAATCCTCAAATGGGGTGGAACGTATGGTTAGCAACGATAGCTGCTGAAACAAAGCAAAATCAGGAAGCTCAAAGCATATTAAAACAAGTAGATATGCAGCAATTAAATGCAGAAGAACTAGTGCTGTTATCGCATACCTATCGATTAGTAGGAATGCCTATCCAAGCATTGCAAGCCGCAAATGCTGCTTTTGATAAGAAAAAAAATCAATTTTCTCAAGAGGAATATTTATTAGCACTGAATGATAACGGAAATTATAAGGTGGCAGATGAATATATAATGCGTTCTGTCTTATTTCAGACTCATCCTGATTTAGTGATCAGAATTAAACTCAGTCAATTCGCCACTCAAATCAAA
>NZ_MELG01000027.1:0-1116 GCF_001767535.1 Acinetobacter sp. GWC1_38_13
CTTTTCCACACTTTACTGTACCTAAAGCAGCATTCTCATTGGTCGCACCAATATTTGGGCACTCTCGTCAATTCGTAAAACTCAATATGGGATATCCAATTTATTTTAATGCTCAACGTAGCGTAAATGAATTGGGTATCGAATATAGAGACATTCGAGAAAGTGTTTGCGAACATTTCCAACAATTACTTGATGATGGCATTGTAAAAAAACGTGCATGATAATAAAAGCCTATTCAACTACATTCAGTTCAATAGGCTTGTTTCCATTTTTTTAGAACTAATCATCAAAATAATCACTATAAATTTCACATAGTCCATCATCAAATCCCCAGCCAATGCCATCTGTATCGTGACAAATCTTTGCTGCTCTTTGTTGAAATTGACTTTCCACATTGAGCTGCTTCATCCATTTCATTGCCTGAGCAAACATTGACTCCATACTATTATAAAATGGCTCATTAATATCGCCATACATGTTGGTAAATTTTACTCCAGTTTCAACATAATAGATTGCAAGATCAACTAGATGTATATTTAATCCATTAAGCTTTTTAAAGTCCATAACCGCTTTTCGTGCAACAGATAACCTTGCATCACCAAATCCATGTTTGGGCAAAAATTCATCCCGAATTATTTTTTTATATTTAGAAAGTACGTCATTTGCCCCCTCTGTACTTATCTGTGAATCATAAAAATCTCTAACCACTGAAAACTGTTGATATAGTTTAACAATCTCTTGAAGCAATTGTTTTTCAGGTTTTGTGACAAGATGGGCTTTCAATGCTTTAATACTCATTCAACCCCTCCGTACTGCGCCAAGAAATCCAAAAACTCTTGCTCGTTCATTACACGAATGTCTAACTTTTGTGCCTTATCAAGTTTGCTCCCTGCTTTCTCACCAGCAACGACACATTTGGTTTTACTTGAAACACTACCACTCACACGCGCACCTAAAGCTTGAAGCCGCTGGGTTGCTTCATCACGCCCCATACTTTCCAATGTGCCAGTCACCACCCAACTTTCACCATTCAAAGGTTGGCGAGTTGGTGCAGTTGGTGCATCCCAATGAATCCCTGCAGCAAGTAAGCGCTCCAAGACCTCTAAGTTATGCTCA
>NZ_MELG01000027.1:1132-19230 GCF_001767535.1 Acinetobacter sp. GWC1_38_13
CAATCCATTCTGCCGTAATATCACCTACATCAGGTGTTTTCTTCAAAGCATCAATATTTGCAGCTTTCAAAGCATCGAAGGTCTGGAAAGTATTGGCGAGCATACGTGCCGTAGTTTCACCTACACCACGAATACCTAAAGCATAAATGAAGCGTGCCAATGAGGTTTTCTTACTCGCATCAATTGCATCAATAAGGTTTTGAACTGACTTTTCACCCATTTTTTCAATGCTGAGTAATTTTTCTCGATGTTCATGTAAGTGATAGATATCGGCTACATCTCTGAGTAGATCTAGATGTAATAATGACTCTACCCAACGATCACCTAAGCCCTCAATATCCATAGCCTTGCGTGAAACAAAGTGACGAATCGCCTCAATACGCTGTGCTGCACAATATAAACCACCAGAACAACGAGCTAAGGCCTCACCTTCTGGCATGACGACAGGAGAATCACATACTGGACAATTCGTTGGTAGATAAACAAGCTCAGCATCGGCAGGTCTAAATTCAGCCCATACCTTTTCAACTTTTGGAATCACATCACCCGTACGATACACGCTGACGGTATCGCCAACACGTACATCTAAACGATGAATTTCACCAATATTATGTAAAGTTACATTCGAGACAGTCACACCACCAACGAAGACCGGAGCTAAACGTGCAACAGGTGTTAACGTGCCAGTACGCCCTACTTGCCAGTCAATATTTTCAACCTTGGTCAAAGCCGCTTGCGCTGGGAATTTATAGGCTGTCGCCCAACGTGGCTCTCGACTTAAAAAGCCCAGTTGTTGCTGCTGTTTAAGGTCATCGACTTTGACCACCATCCCATCAATTTCAACTTTGAGATTCGGACGTTCAAGCTGAATTTGCTCATAGCGTTGTTGGACTTCTTCAATCGACTCACAAAGATATTGACGCTCTGCGATCTCAAAGCCAAATTTGGTCAACCAGTGCAAACTGTCATGCATCGTCGTTAAACCATGATGAGGCTCGCATTGAGCAATACCATAAGCATAAAAAGCCAATGGACGCGATGCTGCGATATTGGGGTCAAGCTGTCTTAAACTCCCCGCAGCAGCATTTCGTGGATTAGCAAAGGTCTTTTCACCTTTAGCCTCCTGATCTGCATTGAGTTTTTCAAAACCTGATTTTGGCATCAATACTTCTCCACGCACCTCTAAGAGTTGTGGAATAGCTTGGTGCTGAGAAGATAAAATCTTAGGTAAATTACGGATGGTTTTGACATTTTGAGTAATGTCCTCGCCTGTTTCTCCATCACCACGAGTTACGCCTCGAACCAACACACCATTTTCATACCAAAGTGAAATCGCTAAACCATCGAGTTTAAGTTCAACCTCGTATTGAACCTTTTGATTCGGTAGGCGCTCATCAATACGACGTGCAAAGGCAAATAAATCATCCTGATTGAAAACATTACCTAATGACAGCATCGGCACTGCATGAGTCACACTTTCAAATTTTGATAATGCTTGTCCACCAACTTTATTCGTGGGTGTATCAGCTTGCATAAACTCTGGATACTGTTGTTCTAATGCTTTAAGTTGATGAAATAAATGGTCATATTCACTGTCGGTGATCGTAGGTTGATCCATCACGTAGTAAGCATGATTATGTTTAGCGATCAATTGAATCAATTGACGCATTTGCTCAATAACTGAGTTTTGTTCCATTTAAATTTCACCATATAAAAGGGCGGAAAACCGCCCTATGTCTTTCATTGCATTTATTACAAAAATTTGATTTTAAACAGTTGTTTGACTTGGTCGATAGTCAATCACATGATGACGCCAATGCTCTTTCAACTGCGGAGAAAACTCGAGGTTATTCTCATCATAAACTTTACCATCAATTTCACGCGCAATTAATCCTGCAATACTGGTCATCATATCGTAGCCAGTAACCGCTTTGCTGTTTGGTAGAGCAAGGAAGAAAGCCAAGCCCTGTACTTGTTCACCTGATAACGTCTCCAAGTCAAAACCTGCTGGACCATTATCTGTAATGCGCAATACTGAAAACATCAAAGCACTTGGTTCATCAGTATTTTCATAGCGGTGGAAACATGACATTTCACCAAACCGCAAACCGTATTTAAGTAATACTTTTAATGCTTTGTCACCAGAAAGTGCACGGCGCGGGTTTGGATAGACATTTAAGGCAATAATTTCTTCAGCAGTTGCTAACGCACTTTCATCATCGTAACGTTGTTGCTCATGCAAATGGACATCTAAAATATTACTTTCACCATCAAACTCAGCAATCTCAACAGTCTCAATACTTGGGTTTAACGTGAGTTCAGGCTCAACTTTCACTTCATCAAGTTTATCGGAAGGATTTACTTGATCCTCTAAAGCCTCCCCCTCTGTCTGAGTTGGAGTGGAAAGTTCAGCTTCAGTTGCTACAGATGTTTTAACTTCAACTGATTCAGCAATCTCTTGAACTTTTTCAGGTTCAGATGCTTTTTCAACTACAGTGACTGGTTGAGAAGCAATAACGGGAGCAGCTTCGATTGGATTGGTTTTAAAACTAGGCTCAACACGTTCAACAGCTAGCTCAGGAGTTTCCACCTTCAGAATCTGATCTCTCACATGACGTGGAATCACAGGCTGATTACTTTCAGGATTAATGTGCAAATCTGCTTCTAGTGAAGGCTCAACTGGTTTTGGTTTTCTTAAAATCATTATCAAACCAACGAGCATAATCACAACGGCAATAACAATGCCTATTATTGTATTCATTTCCATATTAGGACTCCGCAACTAACCCGTATTCTTTTGCCTGTTCTAAATCGACAGTCACTAATTTTGATGTACCTGGCTCTGGCATGGTCACTCCCAATAAATCAGTTGCCATTGTCATCGCCAATTTATTATGTGTAATGTAAATGAATTGTACCTGTTCAGAAAGCTCTTTTACCAAATTACAATACCGTTGTACATTCGCATCATCCAATGGCGCATCTACTTCATCTAGAACGCAGAAAGGCGCTGGATTCAATCTAAAGATCGCAAACACCAAAGCTAAAGCAGTGAGTGCTTTTTCTCCACCTGACAGCAATGCGAGCGAACTATTACGTTTGCCTGGTGGTCGAGCCATTAATTTGACACCTGACTGCCAGTCATCCTCAAGACTCAAAGTGGCTTCACCGCCGTTAAAAACTTTAGGGAACAATACTTGTAGCTCTTGGTTGACCTGATCAAAGGTGGTCATAAATAGCTTTCGTGTTTCTTGATCAATGCTTTTCATTGCATCTTTTAGTTGGTCAACAGTATTTTGCAAATCTTGCATCTGATGGCTAAGCTCATCAAAACGCTGTGACACCTCTTCGTACTCTTGAGAAGCTGCTAAATTAACTGCGCCAATTTTCTCAAACTGTTGTTGTGCTTTTTCCAGTTTTTGCTGATGCTCTTTAATTTCAATCGACAGATCAGATACAGGTTCGGAATTAAGTTCTTTGAGTTGTTCTAAATAATGTTCACGATCTGACTTAGCTGCCTGCCATGCCAAGCGTTTTTGTTCCAACTGTTCACGCACCTGTTCATCTTTTTGTTGGGCTTGATGGCGTTGCTCTGTCAGTTGTTGCTGCTTTTCTTGTACTTGATTCAATTCAAGCTGCCATTCATTCCAATTTTTTTGCAATTTTTCAGTTTGCTGGAACTGCTCTTGGAATTGTGATTCGAGATTAGGTAACTCGAGTTGAATTGGATCAACAAATTTCTTTGCCTGTTCTATTTGCTCAATAATTTGTCGATATTGTGTCTTTAAAAAAGAAATATCTTTTTCCAACAACTCAATATGTTGATTGGCTTGCGAGGTCTGCTGGCGTAATACTTCACGTTGTTGTTGTTGTTGAGTCAACTGTTGTTGCTGCTCATCTAACTGCTCATTTAAACTTTCAACCTGAAACTGCAAAGTTTTATAGTTCGGTAATACCGCTTCTAATTTAATTGCTAGTGCATGCAAATCAATTTCTAGATCATCTCGCTGCATCGCATCTTCTTCAAGCTGCAAATCCAATTGTTTTAGTTGATCTGCCAATTGTTGTTGCTGCAATACAAAAGCCTGTGCGGTACTTTGTAGCTTGGCAATCTGCACATCCAGTTGCTGCAACTCTTTTTGCTTTTGTTTCACACTTTGCTGCTGTTGCTGCAAGATTTGTTGTTGCTGTTGCAGGCTTTGCTGTTGTTGGAAAAACTGGTTTTCCAGATCAAGCAATTGCGGTTGCTTCTGTACCAATTGCTGTTGAATTTCCTCTAAACGCACTTGATGGCTTAGCATGCCCTGTGCACTTTGGCTATCTTCATCATAGTGCAGAGCAATCACCCAATCAGCCCCGACATGATAACCATCAAGCGTCAAAATCGATTGTGCATGAATAAGATCAGACTGATGACTCAATGCTATTGTTAAATCATCTGCAACGGCAACATTTGCCCAGAGCGAAGATTGTGGAGCTTCAATAAAATCATTTAAACGACGCAGTTGTTGTATTTGAATCTTTTGCTGCGTGGATGATTTTAACTGACGTGCCACATCTTCTTGGAATGTTTGTCCACTTTCGATCAACTGTGCTTGTAACCATTTAGCTAAAAATTTCTCAATGATCACAGCATGAGATTTGCCTTGAGTTGTTAAGCGCAAGCTTTGCATCAATCGAACAGCATTTTGATTTTGTTTTGGACTCTGCTTCGCCAGCAATTGATTCAAATTTTTCTGTTCAGCCAATAGAACTTGAATTTCTGTTTTTAAACTCTGTAGATTGGTTTTATCTTGCTGTTGTTGATCCTGCAAAATCTTTGTATTTTGTTGAAATTGCTCTATTTCGGTTTCTAAAATAATGATTTCTTGTTGTAATTTCTGCTGTAATTGTTCTAGTTGCGCTTGCTCATCATCCTGAACCTGAGCACGAATCTGATTACTTTGGTTCTGCAAAGTCTGCTTTTGTTGTTCGATTCGTTGCACATTTTTAGCAAGCTGTTCAATTTGTGCCGCCATTTGCAACTTTTTTTGTTGCTGCTGATCAACTTGGGTTTTAATTTGTTCAAATTGTTGTTGTGCTTGTTTTTGTTGCGCCTGAAGATCACTAAAGTGATGTTCGGTCGATTGTGTTTGCTGCTCCAATTCGACTAAGGCTTCACTCTGCTCATCATATTGTGCAGTTAAAGTTTCTACCTGAAGTTCAGAAAGCTGTAGTCGTTCTTTAGTTTGAAGTTTTTGTTGTTCAAGCTGAATCAAACTACTACTATTTTGTTGAAATAAGCTTTGCTTTTGCTCCAAAGTCATTTTCAATTCAGCCAGTTTCTTCTCTGCTTGTTGCCATTCATGCTGCAAAGGTGATGATTGCTGAATCAAACGTTGAAATAAAGCACTTGTCGCTTCTAAATCATGCTCAATTGTATGCGACTCTGACCGAACTAATTTAAAGCGTTCGCCAAGCTCGTTCATTTCAACAGTATATTCTTGTTGTAACTTCTGACTTTGATTCGCTTGGAAAGACAGTATTTCGATTTTTAAAGTACGAATCTGAGTTTCTAAGGTTTTATATTGGATGGCGGCTTCGGACTGGCGTTTTAGCGTTCTCAACTGTGATTTTAATTCAGCCGCTATATCTTCCAAACGCGCTAAGTTTTGCTCAGTATGTTCTAAATGCTGCAAAGTCTCACGACGACGTGCTTGATAGCGAGATACGCCAGCAGCTTCTTCAATAAACACTCGCATTTCTTCAGGTTTAGCATCAACCAAACGATTGATCATACCCTGTTCAATGACTGCATAAGAACGTGGTCCTAGACCCGTTCCTAGAAAAATATCGGTAATATCACGACGGCGGCATCGTGTGCCATTCAAGAAATATTCTGATTTACCTTCACGTGTGACCTGACGACGAACAGCAAGCTCATTATATGCATTATATGCGCCGCCTAATTTTCCATATGTATTATCGAAACGAAGCTCTACACTGGCAACACCGACAGGTTTACGCTTAGATGTCCCTGTAAAAATAACATCCTGCATACTACCGCCACGCAACTGACGTGCATTTGATTCGCCCATAACCCAACGGATCGCATCAATCACATTCGATTTTCCGCAACCGTTCGGCCCAACTACCGCAGTGCGGTTCGCCTTAAAATGTAAAGTGGTACTATCGGCAAAAGATTTAAAGCCTGAAAGTTTTAAACTGCTTAAACGCATACTGCCCTAACTAACGGCGTGAGCGTCTCGCCCAAGCCAATTCAATCTGTTTCATTCGTGTTAGAGATTCCAACACAAGGTTGCGCAAGTGTCGACAAAAATCTTCCATAAATAAAGCAGCTTGTTGTGATTTTCGGATCAAAATTGCATCAATCACTAACTTAAACAAGGTAAATGATTCTTGTAGTTCTCGACGCGATGTATTTAAGGTTAAAAAATAGCTACGACGTAGTGATGGCAACAATTCCTTATAAAATTGCATCATGTAAGGATTAGCCACCATCTCGTGTTGTTCTGCTAGATATTTAAAAATAGCATCATAGAATTTCTCTATATCACCAGCACGAACAAACTCGACAAGTTGATCCAATAACTCTTGTAGTTGCTCAGCTTCATTTACTCGCCAAGTTTCACTAATACGCTGCACAATATGCCCAAGAACCATCACATTGGTATCAAACAAAGCTTTGACTTGCTGAGCAGACATTTCAGAAACAATCGCCCCACGACGTGGAAAAATCTCGATCAAATATGTACGTTCTAGTAATAACAATGCTTCACGGACAGAGCCACGACTGACATCTAATTCTTTAGCAATGCGCAATTCTTGAATGCGTTCACCCTCGACAAGCTCACCACTAATTATTTGTTCACTAATATATTTTGCAATCTGTTCAGAAAGACTATCCGCCTCTTCGAGATTCATGAGCCCCTCGCTATCTTTGTTATTCGCATTTTCCAATGCTGTTTGCGCTTTTTTGTTTTAACTGATCTGACCTTATAAATTCTATATCATTGTCTGACAATTTCATTGCTTTTTAAGCCAATCACTACTTTTAGACACTATTTCACCTTTAAATTTGACTTAATAATCTATTTTTATAATTTAAAGATCAATTATTTAGATACTCTACTCAGCATCAACCGAATATCTGAAACATTTTTTCTAATTGATTTTTATTGATATTATTCTCATAAATTTTTATTTATGCAAAATAAGTCTCATTTAGAATTCTAGCATCCTAGTTCGTTTATCCAATGAAAAAGTAATTACAAGCAAACAACCTTATTGTTCATAACTTAATTTCCAAACGAAGATCACCATCTTTAAGCTAAAAAGTCTTTTCTTTTTAGCCGTTACACGTCAACAACATGACGTGCACTTTTAGAATAAAACAGCCTATTAAATCAACGTAATAGTAATGATTGCATGCAATTAAGAGCTAAATTAAACCTTTGTAAATAAAGTAGCTTCCAACAAAAACCAATAATCCTGCAAAACACTTCTTCAGCATCGCTGCTGATAGTCGATGCGCTACCCTAGCGCCAACTTTGGCAGTAATAAAACTCATCACACTGATCCCCAGAAAAGCATATACATGTACATAGCCAATCGTATTGGGAACATCAATCTTTTCTTTTGCACCAAACCACATAAATCCAATCGCACCTGCTAAAGCGATTGGTAAACCACAGGCTGCAGATGTTGCTACAGCTTGTTGCATCACTACACCATGTCGATTGAGATAAGGAACCGTTAAACTCCCGCCCCCAATACCAAAAATCGCGGATGCGATACCAATTCCGCCCCCTGCTGCAAATTGTAGAGGTGCTGAAGGTAAATGCTTATTAGGATCAATCTGTGCATGCGCTCCTCTAAACATTTTATAAGCCATCCACACCGCAAAAATACCAATCACTAACTGTAAATGTTGCCCTGACATCAAATCAGCAATTCCCGCCCCAAAAAAAGAGCCTAATATCAATCCTGGAGCTAGATTCTTAAATACCGACCATAGCACTGCGCCTTTTTTATGATGCGCCATGACTGAGCTGATTGAGGTAACAACTATGGTTGCAAGTGATGTACCTACAGCTATGTGCATAATGACATTAGGATCATAATTCAGCTGAGTGAATACAATAAATAAAATTGGAACAATTATTAATCCACCACCAACACCAAACAATCCTGCGGTGAATCCAGCAATTGCACCAATGAGCAAATATATGATTAACTCCATGAATACATGACCACTCTACTTGTAAAAAATGATGGATGATTTCGCAACACGCCAGTTACAGCAACTCTTAAATGCAAAGAATCAATATCCAGAAGTGGTGTTATTCAAAACCACAACGACATCTACTAATGATGATATGCGTGAGCTTGCTCAAAAAGGCATGACAACAGGTCTTGTGTGTAGCGAGCAACAAACCAAAGGACGTGGTCAACACCAACGTGAATGGGTTTCCCCTGATGGAAATGTTTATTTAAGCACACTGATTCAAACCAATACAGCACTTGATGGGCGACTTGCACTTGAAGTTGCATTGAATATTTTACAGATCCCATGCTTACGTAACTTATCATTAAACGTCAAATGGCCAAATGATTTATACAGTTCACAAGGGAAATGGGGTGGGATCTTAGTTGAACCGCTTTCTGTAAATCAAGCGATTGTCGGTGTAGGTATTAATATTAACACCCCTAATGTGGAAGATGCAGATCAATCAATTACATCGCTACATCATTTAGGGCTACAGCAACTTGAACGATTTCAGCTGATTGCTGAATTATATGTTGCGATTCAACAAGCAGCTCAATGGTTCGAACATGGTAGCTATAATCTAGCTGAACGATTTAATCATCATGCGATTTGGATCAATGAGTTTGTAGAGTTTGAACATGCACTAGGTAAAACCTATGGTCAGTTCCAAGGCATTTCGAATGATGGTGCCGTTATAATCAAATCAGATCAAACACAACAGTTCTATCAAGGTCGTTTACGTCTTGCATCTAACTAAGGGATCACAATGCGATGAAAAGTTTATGGCTTGATATTGGTAATACTCGTTTAAAATATTGGATTACACAGCAAGATCAAATTATTGAGCATGCTGCTGAATTACATCTCCAATCGCCTGCCGACTTGTTGTTAGGACTTATTCAACATTTTCGTTATCAGAACATTACTCACGTTGGGGTATCTTCTGTTCTCGACAGTGAAAATAATCATCGTATTAAAACAATCCTAGATATTTTAGAAATACCCGTCATTTTTGCCAAAGTACATACTGAATATGCTGGATTACGATGTGGCTACGATGTTCCAAGTCAGTTAGGAATAGACCGATGGTTGCAAGTATTAGCAACCGCTAAACCGAATGAGAGCTATTGTGTGATTGGATGTGGAACGGCTTTAACTATTGATCTTATTGATGGTTTCCAACATCTAGGTGGATATATTTTACCTAATCTGTACTTACAGCGTGACTCTCTGATTCAAAACACTAAGGGTATCAAAATTCCAGATTCTGCCTTTGATAATCTAGATCCAGGACATAACACCGTTGATGCTGTCCATCATGGCATTCTTTTAGGCTTGATTAGCACGATTCATCAAATCATGCAGCAATCGCCAAGAAAACTCGTACTCACAGGTGGTGATGCCAATTTGTTTGAAAAATTTTTAAAGCATTATCAACCGCAAATCGAATCGGATTTACTTTTAAAAGGCTTAAAACATTATGTTCAGGTCAATTCTGCTGCTACTAATGTTTGAATTACCTTAAATAAATGTTCAAATTCACGATAGCCATCATCCTCACAAAAATGTCCTGCTTGGCTTACTTCAATCAATTGTGCATTAATATAATGTGCAAATTTGAATGTGTATGGCACAGGCACGACAGGATCATTACTTGAAAAAAACACGATACGTCGAAGGATATTCGTTCGAAGGTATTTGCTTTCGAAACGATTTTCTTGAATAAATTGATTCCATTCTGGATGTTGCGGAATTGTTTCGTTAAAACCTGCTAAAAATAATGCTGCCTTAATAGATGTCCCTTTGAGCTTATCAGCCAGATATCTCGCTGCCGCTAGACAAGATAATCCATGTGCAACCAAAATACTTTGTTGATTAATAGTATTTAATTGAGCCTCTAAGCAAGTTTGCCAAACCTCCGCATCAGGATGACTTGAATCAGCCAGAACAACTCTTTCAGCAGAGATACCAATGCTTTTTAGTTGTTGCTCTAACCAGATATACCAATGCTGTTCTGGATTTGCATTTTCACAATGCAAAATAAAAACCTTATTTTTCATATCTTGTGACATAGTTTACATTTATCAATAAAATCATATATTTAATTTTTATTATCTAATTTTTACTAAACGTTTAGTGTTTAATTTTGTACTATTTTTATACACTAACATTTTTATACACCAACCATCAGTTAATAAAAAAGGCGCTAATGCGCCTTCTAATGAAAGTATGGGCTTTTATTTATTATTTTTTGGTATCGTTGTTACCAAATAATGGTCCCATACCGCCACCACCACCGAATTGTTTCTGCATATTGCCCAAAGATTTCAACATTTTGCTCATGCCTGATGGATTCGCAAATTTCTTCATCATCTTCGCCATTTGTGCTTGTTGCTTGATCAATTTATTCACTTCAGCAACATCCATACCACAACCAGCAGCAATACGTTTTTTACGGCTTGGATTAATTAAATCAGGATTACGACGTTCTTTAATCGTCATCGACTGAATAATCGCTTCCATACGCTTAACTTGCTTTTCAGGATTAGCTTTTTCAATTGCATCCTGAATGCCCGCATTACTCATACCAGGCAACTTATCCAAGAAGCCCATCATGCCGCCCATTTTACTCATTTGCTCAAATTGCATCAGCATATCTTCAAAGTTGAAGGTACCGCCTTTTTGCAATTTTTTCGCCATTTTTTCGGCTTTTTCTTTGTCGATCTTACGTTCAACTTCTTCGACTAAAGAAAGGACATCACCCATGCCCAAGATACGTTGTGCAACACGATCTGGGTGGAATGGCTCAAGCGCATCTAGTTTCTCACCAATACCCAAGAACTTGATCGGCTTACCCGTGATGGCACGAACAGAAAGTGCAGCACCACCGCGTGCATCACCATCAGTTTTAGTGAGAATCACACCAGTTAAAGCCAAAGCATCATTAAAAGCTTTTGCTGTATTGGCAGCATCTTGACCTGTCATCGCGTCAACGACGAACAAAGTCTCAGTCGGCTTCACAGCAGCATGTAATTCTTTGATCTCATCCATCATGTCTTCATCGACATGTAGACGACCTGCCGTATCGACAATCAAAACGTCAGCAAATTGAATTTTTGCTTGCTCAATCGCACGATTGACAATATCAATTGGTTTTTCTGACGCTTGTGATGGAATAAAACCAACACCGACTTCATTTGATACTGTTTCTAACTGCTTAATCGCTGCTGGACGATACACGTCGGCAGAAACAGTCATTACTTTTTTCTTTTGGCGCTCTTTGAGGAAACGCGCTAATTTTGCAGCCGTCGTGGTTTTACCAGCACCTTGCAAACCAGCAAGAAGGACCACAACCGGTGGTTTTGCGCTTAAATCAAGAGTCTCATTTGCCTCACCCATCATTTTGGTGAGTTCATCATAGACAATTTTTACAAATGCCTGACCTGGAGAAAGCTGAGTCATTACTTCTTGACCAAGTGCTTCTTCCTTCACCTTCGCGATAAATTCACGAGTTACAGGTAACGCCACATCGGCTTCAAGAAGTGCCATACGTACTTCACGTAAGGTATCTTTAATATTGTCTTCGGTCAGCTGCCCTGAGCCAGTAACATTTCTTAAACTCTGTGTGAGTCGTTCTGTTAAGGTATCAAACATTGCGAAATCCGCTTAAAATGGCTAGTTGCAAAAAAATCTTTCTTAAAATAGAAAATTTATGCATAAGATGCTATAGGATACTGTAGTTCGAAGCGAATTTATATCTTATATGGTGAATATTATTCATCCCCCTAAAAAAGGTTTGACATGATCAGTCTCCCCTTGGTTTACACAATTTTGGCACTTGTCTCATATACCAGTTCATTCTGGTATCTGTTTATCCATTTAATGTCAAAACGTACTCCAAATCTTTGGTGTTATGGTCTTATTGTTGTATTAGGATTGATACTTCATGGTCTTGTCTTGTCACAGGATATGATTACTCCGTTAGGGGTAAATTATGATGTATTTAATCTCATTTCCTTTACCTCTGGACTGATGTTAAGCCTAAGTTTAATTTTGAGTCTGATTCGCCCAATATTACCTCTAAATTTAATCGGCATTCCTGTTGCTGCGATTGGACTAATCCTAGGGTTTTCTTTGAGCCAATCCAATCAAACCATTGAACATCATGGAGTCGGTTTAGATACCCATATTATTTTGTCTTTGTCCGCTTATGCGGTTCTGTTAATGGCAACCATTCAAGCAGTTCTATTATGGTTTCAAGACAGAGAACTCAAGAAAAAACAAAAAAAACGTATTTGGGTCAACCTGCTCCCTCCTTTTCAAGTGATGGAATCCTTACTTTTTGATTTAATTATTACTGGGTTTGGTTTACTCACCGCCGCACTAATCTTTGGTTTCTTTACTATTGATAATTTCTTTGCTCAACACCTCGCTCACAAAACTGCATTTAGTATTATTTCTTGGTTTTTATATGGAGCTTTACTAATCGGACATTACAAATTTGGTTGGCGTGGTCGTAAAGCGATTCGATTTACAATTACAGGATTCATATTACTAGCAATCGGATTTATTGGCAGTAAATTTGTTTTAGAAATGATACTAGGGCGTTAATTTAACTGTCCCAATAAAAACTAGACAGCTTCTATTAAAATGCGTATAAACCAGTTTTTGTTTAACTAGGTAATGCATTGTGAAACTCGCACTCGCCCCTATGGAAGGTCTAACAGATCCAATTATGCGTGATGTCCTCACTCATGTTGGTCGCTTTGATTGGTGTGTGACTGAGTTTATCCGTATTACTGACAGCATTTTGCCTGACCATATTTATTACAGTTTTTGTCCTGAACTAAAAACTGATGGTAAAACAGCTGCTGGAACACCTGTACATGTTCAATTTTTGGGAAATAATCCTGAAATGCTCGCAGCCAATGCTGCTAAAGTCGTTGAACTCGGTGCTCCTGCAATTGATCTAAATTTTGGATGTCCAGCTAAAACAGTCAATCGCCATCGCGGCGGTTCAGTTTTATTAGATGAACCTGAAACGGTACATCTCTTAGTCAAAGCTGTTCGTGATGCTGTACCTAAACATATTCCAGTTTCAGCAAAAATGCGACTCGGTTATTTAGATGAAAACCATACACTCGATAATGCGCATGCCATAGAAGATGCTGGTGCTAGTTGGCTCACAGTTCATGCTCGTACAAAAGCTGATGGCTATACACCTCCTGCCTATTGGGAAAAAATCCAGCCAATTACTGAAGCATTAAAAATCAATGTAATTGCCAATGGTGAAATCTGGAATAATGCTGATGCCAAAGCATGTTTAGAACAATCAAATTGTCAGGATTTGATGATAGGACGTGGCGCTGTTACAACTCCAGATTTGACACTCTGTATCCGTGAGAATAGCAACCAAGCGATTTTAACATGGCAAGATTTGGTCGTATTACAACAACGTTTTTTAAGCGGACAATTCAAAACTGAAATTGGAATGATTGGTCGTTACAAGCAATGGTTAGGTATGATGACTAAAGCCTATCCGGAAGCTCAAGAATTGTGGAGCCTAGTAAAACGAGAAAAGCAACTTGAGAATATTCTTGAATATTTAAATAAAAAATAGGGAGCGATACTCCCTATTTTTTACTAATGCTCTTGATTAATTACAGACCACTAATTTTCATTTTTAAGTCAGTAACTGAAGCATTTTTAAATCCAACATTTCCAATTGAACTATTTTGTAAACCATTAAATCGATAATTAGCACTTCCAACCGCAGGAATTGTTGTCATATCATTACCTAATTTGATTTCATTTAATGATAAATCAACTGCATCAGAGGTGATACAAGTACTAGGTGTTGTAGAGCACGTGTTTACAAAATTTCCAAAAACAAAACCATCGGATTCAATACCAGCATGAAAATTATCTAAACGAAAACCTGTTAAAGGATTTGATGCTTTCATTTGAAACTTAAAATTTGCACCAATAGCTGTTGTTGTTGGATCAGTTTCAGTAGCGTAGCTAGAGACTAGCATCATATTACACCCTGTCCCAGCTCCACAAATAGAATCAATCGCCCCACCTAGACCCACCATGTAACCCTGTGGCGCTGCTCCGAGTTGAATATTCATTTTCGGTTTATTCGTAGCTAAAAACTTTATATTCAAACCTTCATTTAATCTAAGTAACTCTTTAACACCTGTATTTAATGTTGCTGTAGTTCCACCAAAAATGGTTCTTTGCGTATAAATACCAGGAGTTGTCAAACCCATATCTGATACAGCATTTGCACCAGCCGTATAGATAGAGAATTTAGAAAATACTAACTCATCTAAATTTCCAAAAGTTATCCCGATATTCGCGAAAGCTCCATTAGTACCAGTCCCCTTATCTGTATCAATAACAGCATTTAGACTTAAGTTAGTAGAAGTACCAGCAGCTTTTGCGGTTATAGTTGGACTCGACATAGTTGAATTAGGACTTTGTGCAAGTACTAACGCAGCTCTACCACGATATTCTGTTGCAGCAACCGTCTTCGTATCCCAACCATCAGGATCAATCACAGCCATTTGTTTAAATTCAATGCTTGGGGTAGTTACATTAATATTTAAACCATCTTGACCAGTCGCAACAGATAGACTTTGATCATCCATTGGTTGCATTGCTATTACTAGAGGACTAAAAAATAGAGTTAGACATCCTAGCATCTTATTTTTATTCATCAGATTCTATCCTTAGTTTCGAGGAATAATTCCTAATTGACCAGTAATACGTCCACCCGTCAACACCATTTCACCTAAGCGTTGTGGCTGTGCTCCCACTGTTGGAGGATAAAGATTTATATCTCGAACTCTTAATACACCCGCAATCTTTTCAGCATTTGTTGCACTATTTGCTCCACCAGTTGCTCCAATACCTGTTGTTCCAGCTGGGTTGAAAGTTAGACCTGCTTTAAAGGAAACCATACCATCACAACCAGCTGTAGGACATGTCTCTCGAGTATCTGGTGAAATAATAATTGCATTATTAAATGCAACTTTACCATCGATATTATCGAAACCTACAGTAGAACCATCTAATGGATCACTTAACTGAATTGCGCTTTTCCCACCATCTTTTACAGCCTTAAGCTCTAACTCACCAACAACACTCAAGCGACTACCGTCAGTACTGGTATATTCACTATTTGGTATTAAAGAAAGATCTATTTTCTTACCATCTAAACGTAATTTAGTAGACAACAAAACATCATTATTATTTGAGAAGTCCGCTGATGAAGCTGATGCCGGTGTAGATGTCCCTTTATATAATGCTCCTGGTAAATATCCTCCTGCAATTTGTGCAGATAAGATAATCAAAATGTCTTTTAAGCTAGCATTAAAACTTCCATTTTCAAGCCCAACTGTTCCCGTACCGCGCAATAACATATCGATATTACGCAAACCAATATAACGTACTGAGTTTGTATCAGCGTTATCTAATAACAAGATTGAAGTAGTCTTTTGCTTAGTAGTATCTGTACTTCCATTCATACCCGTAGTACTCATGGCAAGTGAAAAACCTAAACGCTCCGCACCAGCTACAACTGTGTATCTTGTTCCACCTAAATCATAATAGTAAGCATCTGCTGGAGCAGTTGTACCATACATGGCTAAATTTGCATTTAAATCATAGAAAGGTAATGCTAAACCCCACGTATTACCTGCAGTATCATTGATTTTAGGAATCGTTGTTCCTGTCGTTCTTGCACTATTGGTAAAACGACCGCTGCGTGAAAATGCCTGAAACTCTGCACCGCGAATAGCAGCCAGAAGTGCATAAGGATTTTGATCAGTCGTTCCATTATGAATATTTTGAACGTAATCAGCATCAGTGGTTAATGTTGTAGAACTCGAGCCATTCCAATAACGACTTGTTTGCAATACTTTATTCGCTGGTAATAAAACAGTTTTTGTATCTACTAAATTTAGATAAACATTTCCTGTATCAAACGAACCTCTGTTTCTCAAATTCAAACCCGTTAATTCTCCGAATTCAAATCCGTAGGTGTTAAAGCCTGCACCTCCCAGCTCCAATGTCGTCGCTTTTGTATTATCGCCTTGCAACATTGGATCATTCTTTTTAGTAAAGTCAGCTTTCATACGGAAAGCTATACCGGTATTACCAATAATATTTTGTGTCCCTGACGAACTAACCCCGTTATTCGCTTTACCTAAAATATTCGTATTATCAGGATTACCAAATTGGTTAGACGCTACATTATAAACAGGATCTGTCCGGGTAAATCCATCGTTGCTATTAGCATTTGTACCACGTATCTGTATAGAACCATTGACCATACGACCACTTGCTCCCAAACGTATGAGGCCTTTTGCAGTTTCAGGTGTGGCTTGACCATTTACTGGAGTTTTAGTGGTATCTACAGAATAACGGTTATTTGGATTTACATTTTTATTCAGCATAAATTCTAAGTTTAAACCCGAATTGCTGGCTGTAGAAGAATATGTATTTCCTGTAATTGTTCCAGAATTCGCAGGATCAGTTACACGAGTAAAATCGACATAACCGTATGTTGTATTAGGCGTGGTACTTGTTGAAGTATTTACACTACCATCTGCATTGTAATTAATAACTGCATCTGGTACTCCAGCTGCATTAGTTCGAACAATAAATCCGTCTGTACCATCAATGTACATTACGCCTTTAGCAAAAAAATTAAAATTAAAATTTTTCAGGATTAATTGATTGAGTGTTTGGCTTGGTGATAATCCAGTTGTTTGTCCAAGATAAATACTTGCATTTTTCGAAGCAAGCGTTAATTCACTCTGATCAGCTTTACTAAAAAGACCATTTCGGGTTTTAAAACTAATACTTGTATCTGAGTTAGTTTGTATCGCGATGTCCCCAACTGGACTGCCACAAGCTGTTGAGTCACAAACCTTAAACTTATTCATACTGATTAAAACAGGCGCAACTTTTAAATTGAAGTCTAATCCTGCCTTATTGGATTCACTACCAGTATTCATTTGGATATTGATATTAGGTCTTACTGTTGGTGATGAGCTATGCGATTGAATTTTGAAATTCTCAGCTTCAGCTCGTAAGGTGGTGTCAGTTGCTTTTCCTGCACTTCCACGTCCTGCATTATCTTGCCAAAACAAAGTCCCTACATTCAACTCTTTAAAATCTAAATTAACATTTAACCCATCTTGTGCGTTAACGTCGCGCATAGATGTATCATCTAATGCTTGTAAAGCATAAGTAGAGTTGCTAACTAATAAAATACTTACAGCTAGAGTATTAAGTACAAAATATCGTGTCTGTAGCTTCTGATTTTTCTTTTCCATTGTTCAATCCTTTGAATTCAATAAAATTTAACAACGAGCATGATTACTACATGCAAAAATTTGTACCTTACCATCTATTGCAAGATTGCCATTCATTTGTAAACCGATAAAACCTTTTTCTCGGCCAGTGTCATAATTATTTGCTGTTGTCACAGTAATAGGTGAAGAAGTCTCAATTACACCTGTACTTTGCGGAACTGCACTAAATGTTCCTGTTTTTAAGAATCCATAATCTTGCGGGTTAGTGCTTGTACCCTCTATCAGATTACCATTAGTATCATAATATGAAAGGACAGAGCCCGTATCTTGCTCAATTGATAATGCATTAAAGCCAAAATTACGAATTTGAATTGGCTTACTACTATCAAAAGTAAATTGCATAGCAGGCTTAATTACCGTACCAGTGCCAGTTTTTGGAAGGTATTCTAAATCAACTGCATCTAAGCCTAATTTCTGGATATTCAAAGTACCCTGCAATCCTT
>NZ_MELG01000028.1:0-8612 GCF_001767535.1 Acinetobacter sp. GWC1_38_13
CCGATGGCGCGATCAGCTGTTGCACGTAAAATTGTAGCTTTAGGCGGTGATCCTGTTTATCGTGAAGGTGTTGTGACAGATAATGGAAATGTAATTTTGGATGTTTATAACTTAAATATTTTAAATGCGATTGAGTTAGAGAAAACACTCAATAATATTCCTGGTGTTGTGACAAATGGAATTTTTGCTTTAAATGCAGCTTCTATTGCAATCGTAGCTACCAATAATGGTATCGAAGAACGTACTGCTCAATAATGCAATCTGTAAAATCAGACGAGAAACTACCAGAAATTAAAATGGTTCGACACGCAAGAGCTAAGAATTTACGCCTGCGTGTGGATCCAACTGGAATTCGTCTGACCGTGCCTTTATTTTGTTCACAGCGACAAATTCAGATGTTTCTCAATCAATCAGAACAATGGTTGATTGAGACATGGGAAAAACAACAAATGCAAAATCCCAAGTATTCAGAATTTCCTGAGCACTTACAATTGTTTTATCATTCAAAACCATTTTCTGTAATTCAACAATCTCAACGTATGATTTTTAAATTTGATTGGGAAAATAACATATTGCATGTTAAAAATGATCAGATTGAAAGAGCACTACAATCTGCTGTTTTATCTTACAGTAAAGAATTTTTACCCATATTCCTAAATGAGATCAGTAGAGAAATTGGGTTGAGTTTTAGGGACTGTTCAATTCGAAAACCAAAAACACGATGGGGTAGTTGTAGTTCGCAGCATGACATCATGCTAAATGCGGGTCTAGTACTTATGCCTGAATATTTAGTTCGATCTGTATGTATACATGAATTGGTTCATACGGTTCACTTTGACCATAGTGCAGTTTTTTGGGCTGAAGTTGAAAAACATGACCCAAATTATTTGGAGAACCGCAGGCAACTGAAAAATAATCAATTACCTGCGTGGTGGTATGTTAAATAAACTTACATTCAAGTTGTGTTTTTGATAATTGATCAGGTGCCTTTCGCACATCTAAACCATAACTAGCACTTTGAACTTGATTTTCCTTAATTTTTACTTGAAGGAAAGCATATTCTAATGAAACATTATTTGGTTCAGTTGAGCTACTATTTAGAATATATTCTCTTGTCGTTTTGTTGACTTGTAAAAGATTATCTGTACTGTCTGCATCAAGTACTGAACGATAAATTTGAGTTCCTTTGATAAGTTCAACCGCACCATTAGCGCGTATATTGAGTGTGCAGTTATTCGTATTGTCTTTATAACTACCAATTAAATATTCAATAGATGGCAAGTTGGGGTTTAGATTGTTAACGCCAGTTATTCCTTGTTTGCAGGCAAATAATGACCCATTACAAGTCTCAGTACTATCTATGAAACCAACAGCTCGGCGATAGTCTCCAGCACCAGACACTCTGAATACTTGTGAGGAGTTAAATCTAGGTTCCTCACCAGCATACAATTTATCCTCTAATTGACGATAGCCATCAGGATTAACAGTCGCTTGTTGGTAATTGTTTGCAAGTTTCAAAACCGCTTGTTTTAAAGAAGATGCGAATAAATTTCTGGTGTTCTCTTGATTCTTGGCAATATCAATAAGATTGTTTTTTGCAGGATCAACATTATCGGGTGGGGTTACCACTAATGTTTTTAAGACACTATTGTCCCCGCGAATAAGTTTTGCATCTAAATAACCATCTTTTAAATCCAGTGCAATGTTCTTGGTAAATTCATCATATGAATTTGTTGGATATACATTTGCCCATTGTTGAATATAACCAAAACTAAAGTAAGTGTTTATATATAGTGCAAGTCGAGAAACAATATCCTGTTGTGTGAACACATTAAGTTGGTTAGAAGTATTTAAATTAGGAAAGTCATTGCGGTGAAATGCTCTTAGAAGTGCTGTGTTTACATCTTGAGTGGCTAAAGATAAATGTAGCTCACTAATTTGAGTTGGATCTACTGTCTCATTTGGTAAATGACCAGACCGGATTAACGCACGCTGGTAGATAGCCTCAGAACTTGGATTGATGAAGATTGGTTGTGTTAAATTGCTAGTATCTACTTCGATCAATGCATGTTGTGTAATATTCAACGGTTTGTATAGACCACTTAGAAAATCAAAAACCAAAGAACTAGGTTTTGTTGATAATTCAATTCTATAAAGACGTTTAGTGTTTAAAACAGAAGGTAGTGTAACTGTAAGATTAGATGTCGTGCTCGCTTGTTGCTCTAAGACGAGTGTGTTGTCAAAGTTATCATATAACTTAACGACTACATCACGCATCTCAACCGGAACTTTGATATCGAAATTCTTTGGTTTAGGAACAGTCACTATAGGTGCTGGGTCATTTTTTGCTTCACTTTCACCACTACCACAACCAACCAAGGCTGTACTGATTAGTAAAGTGCTAACACCAAGACATAAAAATTGATTTAATCTTTGTTTTGTTCTCAAAGAAGGCATTCCAGCTCTCCAAAATTCTGCATCCATGAAAATTATTATTTCCGCTTGGGTTTTATTCTATGCGAATATCCTATTCATTCAATAGAAATTCATGATCAATGGTCGTTTGCTATCATTTTTTATAAATTAGATGCTTAAGTTTGACTTGTTCTATGCAATTAAGCCATCCCATGACAATTATTTAATGATACTTGAATTTAGTTTTCTTATAGAAATCTTCATACGTGGTGCAGACTTATAGATTGAGAAATATGAGTCAAACTGCCATACTAGCCAACAAATTCAAGTATTGAGGTGCTGCACGTGATTTCTGTTGGTATTGTTGGGGGAACTGGATATACAGGCGTTGAATTATTACGTCTTTTATTAAGACATCCGCAAGCCCGAGTTGATGTTTTAACATCACGTACAGAAGCAGGAAAACGTGTAGCTGATATGTTTCCAAGTCTTCGTGGACACACTGAATTAGAGTTTTCTGATCTTGATCTAGATCGTCTCAAACAATGTGATGTTGTTTTTTTTGCAACGCCACACGGTGTAGCAATGCAACATGCTCAAGAATTGATTGATTCCGATACTAAAGTTATTGATCTAGCAGCTGACTTTCGTTTGCAAAATCTTGCTGAATTTGAAAAATGGTATGGCATGCAACACAGCTGTCCAACTGTTTTAACTGAATCGGTTTATGGTTTGACAGAGCTTAATCGTGAAAAAATCAAAAATGCGAGAGTAATTGGTAATCCAGGATGCTACCCGACAACAGTTCAATTGGGTTTGGCTCCGCTTCTAAAAAATGATACAACCCTTATCAATACTCAAAATATCATTATTGATGCGAAATCAGGTGTATCGGGTGCTGGACGAAAAGCAAGTCTTGGCATGATTTATAGTGAAAATGCAGATAACTTCAAAGCATACGGAGTTGCAGGTCACCGACATCATCCAGAGATAGTTGAGGCGCTTGAAAATATTTCTGGGCAAAAAGGGCAATTCAATCAAATTTTATTTGTGCCACATTTAGTGCCGATGATTCGTGGCATGCTAAGCACTATATATGTAGATTTAACAGCGCAAGGTCAGAAGTTGGATATTCAAGCTCTGTATGAAGATTTTTATAAAAATGAAAGATTTGTTGATGTTATGCCTGCTAATAGTTCACCTGAAACTCGTAGCGTACGCGGAGCGAACGAATTACGTATCGCTTTATATCGTTTGCAAGAAAATAAGCTGATTATACTTGTCGCTCAAGATAACTTGGTTAAAGGTGCCGCTGGTCAAGCGATTCAAAATATGAACTTAATGTTTAATTTTGATGAAGCTGCTGGCTTAGAAGGTATTGGTTTATTACCATAAAAAACGGTTTTGTACTTCACACACATTTAAATTTCGATTTAAATGTGTGTTTTGATGTAAGTCATAACGATAGAGATGATGATGGATAACGTTGATCCGACTATTTCACCAGATAGTTCCGCTAACAAAAATAACTTTCTCAAAACGAATTTACCTTTAGTGATTGCTGCTACAGTATTAATCGGTGGCAGTTTTATGCTTGGTTATACCGTAGGTCATCGTCAAGGATTAACAGTTGTTGGTTATGATGCAGATGCAGAGCAGTTAGTTGAAGTTGTACAAAAGCAAAAGACTGCTTTAGATTCTGTTAGCAAAAGCTTAAATGCAGCTGTTCAAGAAAGAGATATGGCTGTAGGAAATGCTGATGAGCTGTTTAAAGCGATAAATCAAGCAAATGCTGATAAAACTCAATTTGAAACAATGAATGCAATTTATCGTGAGACATTGAGACAGCGTGGCGGCGTTAGTTTAACAATTCAGAATCTAGCCGTTAAATCACTTCCTGAAAATGCTTATGAGTATCAAATTGATTTAATCCAAGTAAGTCCAAGCAAGCGTCGTGCTGTAGGTACAGTTGAGTTGCGATTGATTAAAGATACAGAAATACTTGTAGTGCCATTAGAAGACAAGAACTTTAATTTTGATGATTTTGAACGATTGACTGGCCGTTGGACAATGCCAAAAGGTTTTGTCCCTCAGTTTATTGAAGTAAGATTATCAAGTGGTGCTTCACCTGTGATTAAGAGATTTAGTTGGCAGCGTGGTCAACCAGTAGATGTAAGCTCTGCATTTGTTTCTGAAATTCCACAAGCCGAAGCAAATGCCCAATAATTTAGTAGATCAAGTAACCAATATGCGAAGATATAAACGTCAGATGAGTTTAAGTGAAGTGAAAAGTTCTTTTCAGCAGTCAGGATTAATTGATTGGCACTTAGGTCCACGTTTGAGTGACTCGCATGAGGATCATGAAGGAGAGGTTGTTGTGCAAACAGCTCCTCCTGAATTAAAACGCCCACCTTTATACGCAGTTGTTTTATTGAATGATGATTACACGCCAATGGACTTTGTCATTGAGATTTTACAAAGTTATTTTGGGATGGATTTTGATCAAGCGAGTCAAGTGATGTTGACCGTTCATTACGAAGGTAAAGGCACTGCGGGTGTATACCCAAGAGATATTGCTGAAACCAAGGCGAATCAGGTAAATAATTATGCTCGATCGCAGGGTCATCCATTACTTTGTCAAATTGAGCCAAAAGCATAATTTTCTATAAATTTAGAATTAAAAAATAGATTTGCTGTCAATTTAAACAGTTGATTGACTTTTATGCTGTTTGTAATTGAATTTTTACAACAATATGTTGTTTTGAATCTTGACCAAGATGCTCAACTAATGCTAACAGTAGATTATGAAGCAAAGAGTATAGTAGCCGCCAAATTTCATTGCGATTACAGCAGCTCAAGCGGATTAAATCCATAATTAGCTCTTTCATGAAAATTCATATATTTCGGAATGAAAGAGCCCAAGAGATAAGGGGGTTACATGCTCAGTCGTCAATTAGAAGTATCGTTACGTTTGGCTGTTAGCATGGCTCGTCAAAAGAGACATGAGTTTTTGACAGTTGAACATTTGTTGCTTGCCTTGCTAGATAATGACTCTGCCGTAAATGCTTTAAAAGCATGCGGTGCAGATATCGTTACTTTGCGTAAAGAATTAGAGGAATATGTAGAGCAACATACCCCAAAACTTGGTGATAATAACGAACAAGCTCCTCATCCAACAGAGAGCTTTGATCGTATTCTACAAAGAGCGATTTTCCACGTGCAATCGAGTGGCGGTGATCGTACTGTAGAGGGCGCTGATGTACTCGTTGCGATGTATTCTGAACGAGACTCTTTTGCGGTTTATTTATTAAAACGCCATCAAATCAATCGTCTTACTTTAACTCAGTACTTGTCTCATGGAACTCGCAAAGATGAGATTCAAGTTGAAGAAGAAGTGGAAGATATTGAAGGTGAAAATGCAGCCTCTGCGAATGCTGGCCCTTTAGAACAATATACGCTTAATCTTAATATTGAAGCACAAAAGGGTAAAACAGATCCATTAATTGGGCGTGAGAAAGAAATTGAGCGCGCTGCACAAATTTTATGCCGTCGCCGTAAAAACAATCCGCTGTTAGTTGGTGATCCAGGTGTTGGTAAAACATCTATTGCAGAAGGTTTGGCATGGTTGATTGTGAATGGTAAAGCACCAAAACCACTTGCTAATGCTGAAGTTTATAGCTTAGACATCGGTGCTTTGGTTGCAGGCACGAAGTATCGTGGTGACTTTGAAAAACGTTTAAAACAATTGTTAAATGCTTTGAAAAAGAATCCGAACGCGATTTTATTCATTGATGAAATTCATATGATTATTGGTGCAGGCTCAAGTATGGGTAGCACTATGGATGCATCGAACTTAATCAAACCAGCTTTGGCAAATGGTAGTTTACGTTGTATTGGTTCAACTACTTTCCAAGAATACCGTCAAGTATTTGAAAAAGATCATGCATTATCACGCCGATTCCAAAAAATTGATGTGAATGAGCCGAGTGTGGGTGAAACAATCGAAATACTTCGTGGCTTAAAAAGTAAGTTTGAGGATTTCCATCACGTTGAATACGAAGACAAAGCACTTGTTGCAGCAGTAGAGTTGTCAGCTAAGTTTATTCATGATCGTTTCTTACCAGACAAAGCAATTGACGTAATTGATGAAGCTGGTGCTCAACGTCGTCTTAAAGCTGAAGCTGATGGATCAATGATTTCAGTAGAAAACATTGAAGATATTGTTTCCAAGATTGCGCGTATCCCACCTAAGACTGTTTCTAAAGATGATAAGACTGTTTTAGAGAACTTAGAGCGAGATCTAAAACGCGTTGTATTTGGTCAAGATGAGGCGATTACAGCACTTGCTTCAGCAATTAAATTGTCGCGCGCAGGTTTAAAAGCACCTGATAAACCTGTCGGTAGTTTTGTATTTGCTGGGCCTACAGGTGTAGGTAAAACAGAGGTCACTAAACAACTTGCTAAATTACTAGGTGTTGAGTTAGTACGCTTTGATATGTCTGAATATATGGAGCGTCATGCTGTATCGCGTTTGATCGGTGCGCCTCCAGGTTATGTTGGTTATGATCAAGGGGGGTTACTGACTGATGCGATTCATAAAAATCCACATTGTGTACTGTTGCTTGACGAAATTGAGAAAGCACATCCAGATGTATTCAACTTGTTATTACAAGTAATGGATCATGGGGCTTTAACCGATAATAATGGTCGTAAGTCTGATTTCAGAAACGTTATTATTGTGCTCACGACAAATATTGGTGCAGAAAGCATTTCTCGCGCAAGTATTGGTTTTACAGAGCAAGATCATAGTGCAGACAACCAAGACGCAATGAAACGAGCATTCTCTCCCGAGTTCCGTAACCGTTTAGATGGTGTGATCCAGTTTAAAGCACTTCCTACGACTGTGATTGAATCAGTAGTTGATAAATTCTTAACTGAGTTACAAGCACAGTTGGATGAAAAGCAAGTTGTTCTTGAAGTTGATCAAAGTGCGCGAGATTGGTTGTCAACCAATGGTTATGACCGTCTGATGGGTGCTCGCCCAATGCAACGTTTAATTCAAGAGCATCTGAAAAAGCCGCTTGCTGAGATGATCTTGTTCGGAGAGCTTGCTGAGCATGGTGGAAATGTTGCCGTTTCTGTGAAAACTGAAGATGGTAAAGATGTTGGTCTGAAACTAGAGGTATTTGAAGATCATATTAATCCGAGTGCTGAACCTGCTTAATGTTTGAATTGTCATCTTCTATAACCCAAATACTCAAAGTGTTTGGGTTATTTTTCATTACAGCTATTGCTGAAATTTTAGGTTGCTATTTTCCATACTTGATTTTGAATCAAGGGAAGTCACATTGGTTGTGGATGCCCACAGCATTAAGTTTAGCTATTTTTGTATGGCTGCTTACATTACATCCAGTAGCTTCAGGTCGTATTTATGCGGCATATGGCGGGATATATATTTTTACAGCACTGTTGTGGTTACGTTACATCGATCAAGTGATGTTATCCCGTTGGGATATTTTAGGTGTACTTATCGTGTTATGTGGTGCGGCAATTATTATTTTACAACCACAAGGTTTAGTTCGCTAATCATCAGCATGACAAATTCATTTGCCATGCTGATTTAAGATTAATTCAATAAATAACTTTCTTCTATGCTGCATTCTTTTACAAAGAGCTCATCATGAGAAACTAAGATGACGGAGCCATGAAATGAACGGATAGCATGAGCTAAAAGTTCTCGTGATTCTATATCTAAATGGTTGTCTGGCTCATCTAAGAGTAATAGTTCAACTGTTTGGAATTTCAAAGCAACTAAAGCGACCTTTAAACGCTCTCCACCACTCAGAGTACTTATCGGAGCAAGCGATTTATCTCTACAAATTTGTAGATTTCCTAAAGCTGTTCGTATTTGTTGCTCAGATAGATTTGAGTCAATACTTTTAAGAAATGCATAAGCGGATATATTTTGATTGAGTAAACAAAGATTCTGATCTAAATATAATAATTTCGCATTTGAATAGATTTCTCCAGCTATAGGTTTGATTAAACCTTGAATAGTTTTAAAAAAAGTCGATTTACCGCAACCATTTACACCCTTCAAATGTATTTTTTCTCCTGCTTTAATCGCAAGCTGAATTGGATTTGTACTGGCGTAAGCTATTTTTAATTCATAACAGCGTAATATTTCTCCTGATATT
>NZ_MELG01000028.1:8672-15929 GCF_001767535.1 Acinetobacter sp. GWC1_38_13
TGCTGTAATTCATCTTTTGCTTGAGTAAGCTGTTTGATCTGTTGTTTTTTTAGTTGAGAGAGTGATTGTTCAGATTGCTCCTTTTTTGCATCAAGTAAGATTGTCGCTTGAGATCCTGAAGCTCTTAATTTCTCACCTGTTTTCTTTCTTTTTTGTGCTTTCTTTTGGCTTTGATGTTGTTGCTCTTTGAGTTGTTTCAAATCACGCTTTTCTTGTAGAACTGAATGAGATAATGCTTGTATTTGCAACTGATGCTGTCGGTGATAAAGATCATAATTTCCTCCATAGTAGTGCAAACCTAAGTGGTTTAAATTGAAAATACCTTCTACATGAGCGAGTAGTAGGCGGTCATGACTAATAATGAGTCCGCCTGTTGGATGTAGTTCCATTTGCTGAGCGAGCCATTTTCTTCCTTGCGTATCCAAATGATTGCTCGGTTCATCCAGTAATAGATAATGATCTTTAAGTAAGAATAACCGACAAAGTGCAAGTTTAGTCTTTTGTCCTTCACTTAATTGATTTGTACTTTTACCTAGATCAGTGGGTAAGTCTGCACTTTCTAATAGTTGTTGCCATTCAGAAGGTAAATGCCAAAGATGTTCAACTTGATCAAAATCAGTCAATGTTGCAGTTCCATTACTAATGCGTTCAAAACAAAAATATAAGTCTTCTATTTCCAGTGTCTCAGCAATAGTCGCTGATTGGATACGTTGAAGCTGGTGAAGATCTTGATGTGGGCGTAACCAAGATATTTGACCTGAATAGGGTAGAGTTGTTTTTTCTCCATGAAGAATAGACATCAGAAGAGATTTGCCTTGTCCATTTCTTCCAATTAAACCAGTGAATTGTCCAATTGGAAGTTGGAAAGATAAATTAGTAAATAGTTTGTTTTGTGCTAGTTCGAGCGATAAATTTGAAACGACACATGCCTGTTGAGTCATAAGAAACCTCATAAACAGGATATGCAAAAATAGATCGAAATCAGTTTTAGAATATGAGTGGTCCAACCATAGATAAGTCTATTTTGCACATCAAAAAAGAAATTGAATTTGATGATGAAAAATAGGACTTACTTCATTGGCGTATACTCGTGGTGATGTATTTTTGTGCTATTTTATTGAAGCTTGGCTAAAAGATCAATTACTGTCTATTTTTTAGGTAAAATTAAAAAAACATAAAAAGTGCTTGTCAAATACAGAAATAGTGCGTAACTTAGAACTAAGCAACAGTTTTTAAGATATTTGAAATAAACATGTTAAAGCATACTGTAAACACGAACGCATACTTTTACTTTTGGCAATATATCTAGTTGCCTGATGCGTTTCGGGCAGCGAAAGGGTTGCCCAACCAGTTAATACCTGATCGGCAACACCGATCAGGTTTTTTTATGCTTTAAGATTCATTAATTTAGGAGAAATATTATGTATACATCAAACATTTCATATTTTAGCAAGATTTCTTGGTTTTACTTTGCAAAAAAATCAACATCACTTAGATCACTCTTGCTCAAATAAATACTCGGGCTGATTTCAGTCCAAAGGAAATGAAAATGAATGCTTTAAATACGGCTTTGAAACAATCATCACAAACGCAAATAAAAGAATCAATGCTTAGCTTGCCATCACAACTCAAAGCGCAGTATCCATTGTCTGCAAATTTAGTGCAGCAAATTTCAAAACATCGTCAAACGATTCAGAATATTTTATCTGGTCATGATCCTCGACTTATGGTGATTACAGGTCCATGCTCGATTCATGATCCTATCGCAGTACTTGAATATGCTGATCGCCTACAAAAACTCCAAGAAAAAGTTAAAGATCAAATATTTCTTGTAATGCGTGCTTATATTGAAAAACCACGTACAACAGTTGGCTGGAAGGGTTTTTTATATGATCCAAACCTAGATGGATCATCAGATTTACAATTGGGATTGGAAAAATCTCGTGAGCTATATATTCAACTTATTGAAAAAGGTTTGCCGATCGCGAGTGAAATTTTAAGTCCGATGGCAACAGGTTATTTTGATGACTTGTTGGCTTGGGGAGCGATTGGGGCACGTACAAGTGAATCTCAGATTCATCGTGAGATCGCAAGCCATATGCCATATAGTATTGGTTTTAAAAATGGTACTGATGGTTCGATTCAGATTGCTTTGGATGCAATTCAATCTGCTTTAAATGGTCATCAATTCCTTGGAATGACTCAGCAAGGTTTACCTGCTATTTTGCATAGCAATGGCAACCCTTTACCGCATTTAATTTTGCGTGGTTCAAACCATGGTACAAATTATGATTTGGCTTCAATTCAAGCGATGCACTTCAAACATAAACATTTACCTGCATTAGTAATTGATTGTAGTCATGGCAATAGTGGTAAAGACCCATTACAGCAACCAAATGTACTAAAACAAATTATTGCAGAACGTGCAGAATCCAAAGTACGTGGTGTGATGATCGAAAGCCACTTGGTTGATGGAAATCAAAAGATTTCATGTAATATGACTTACGGTCAGTCGGTAACGGATGGTTGTTTAGGTTGGGATAAAACTGAACAAGTTCTCTTGGAAATCGCTGAGCAAATGAGATCCTGATTGATCATAAAAAGCCAATCTTGTTGATTGGCTTTTTTATTGTATTTTTTATGCAGCATCCAATGAATTACTACTAAGAAAACGCCCAATTTCTTGAGAGAATTTTCTTGGTTCGGTAATTAAGGGAGTATGCCCTGAACGTTCAAAATAGATTGTTTGAGCATTTGCTAGACTATTAGCAACTAAAGTTTGTCCAGTTTCTGGATAAAGCGTAGAGTCTCGGCCAATAAAGAACGTTGTTGGACACTCTAATTGACTGATGGCATCACGGTAATCTTCATCATGATTCAGATAATTTTCAACATACCAAAGTAAATAGTCTAGTCGTTGAATAGGTAGTAAATACTTTTGTAAAACTGGTCGATTTAATGCCAGTTTAAAGATTTTTGGACTATAAGCATTATTGCTTTGTAACTCAATAAATGCACTCCAAAGACTTACAAGTTGATATCGAATGTCTTTAGGTAAATCTTCAAGCCTTTTTGCAGACTTATAATCCAATAAAAGTGTTTGAATATCGAGAAGTAAACTTTTGAATTGAGAATACTTTGTTCCAAATAGACCATATTGCCAAGTATCATCAACAGCAATTTTTGGTGTTTGATCAATATGAAGGTAGGCTTTAATTTTTTTAGCTAAATCACCATGTTTCATTCCATGCATAGCAGTCGTTGCACCCATAGAATATCCCATCAGGATAAACTGGTCTAAATTAAGCAGTTTGATGAGTGCATCTACATCATTCCAATGGCTTGAGATAGCATCCATTGATGGAATTACACAATTTTTAGAGCCGCCGAATCCTCTCCAATCTGGGATAATAAATTCATATTGATTGCGATTGGAAAATAAAAAAGGTAGCCATTGCCAGCTTTGCATACCAAGTCCTGATAAGACGAGTACAGGTTCTCCTTCGCCAACACGTCGTACAAATAATTTTTCTTGATCAGGCATGGTGTAAAACGGCATTATTTTTCTCCAATCTTGTCCGCTTCCTCAAACTTTTTGAGCTGAGGGATCATTTTCTGTAACCATTTTATCCATTCATTTTCTTTAATAATACCGAGTTCAAGAATCATTTTATGGATAAATAAAATACGATTTGTTGGCTCGTTATTTTTAAAGTCTTTGTCATGAATGGCTTGGTACAATTTTAACTTCTCTTTGTGTAACTCTAAGTGGCGAATCAACTCAGGTAATATCGTATTGCCACCTAATTGTGCTTCAGCCCTCAACCTAACCATCAAATCATCTCTTAGTTGCGCAGGTTCACTTTGTTGCTCGATCCATGCAGCTAATTGTATGCGACCTAATTGTTCGACTTGATATGTTTTTTTACGACTGTTTGTTGTTTCTTCTTCAATGGTTGATATCCAACCTTTTTTGAGCATTCCATTGAGTTCACGATAAATTTGTTGATGTGTCGCGTTCCAAAAGAAGCCCATAGAGCGATCAAAACGACGAGCAAGTTCGAAACCAGTGCTTGGTTTTTCTAATAAACTCGTCAATAAAACATGGGCAAGAGACATAAACATCCAAAAATAAAATGTGACTATTAAGATTATGCAAAATGTTGCATAAAAATCAAATATTGTTTATAACTTTATGCAACAAGTTGCATTAGCAAGCAGATTGCTAGCCATAGGAGAATTTATGTCAGCTTATCCACATTTACTTCAGCCACTTGATTTAGGCTTTACGACTTTAAAAAACCGTGTGCTTATGGGGTCTATGCATATTGGTTTAGAAGAAGCGCCACAAGGCTATGAACGTATGGCAGCATTTTATGCTGAACGTGCAAAAGGTGAGGTTGGATTAATTGTTACAGGTGGTGTATCTCCAAACGATGATGGTGTTGTTTTTGCACATGGAACAAAATTAGATTCAATCGAAGAAGCAGAAAAACATAAAGTGATTACCCAAGCTGTACATGATGCAGGTGGTAAGATTGCTATGCAAATTCTTCATACAGGGCGCTATTCTTATCAAGCAAATAACGTCGCGCCTTCAGCAATTCAGGCTCCAATCAACCCAATTAAGCCAAAAGCATTAAGTTCTGCAGAAGTCCAACAAACCATTGATGACTTTGCGAATTGTGCAAAATTAGCACAATATGCAGGTTATGATGGCGTAGAAATCATGGGCTCAGAAGGCTACTTGATTAATGAGTTTATTGCCGCACGTACCAACCATCGTGATGACGAGTGGGGTGGTAGCTACGAAAATCGTATCCGTTTTCCAATCGAAATTGTGAAACGTACGCGTGATTTAGTGGGCGAGAACTTTATTATTATTTATCGGTTATCTATGCTCGATTTGGTAGAAGGTGGTTCTAGCTTAGAAGAAGTGATTCACCTTGCTAAAGAAATTGAAAAAGCGGGTGCAACAATTATTAATACAGGGATCGGCTGGCATGAAGCACGTATTCCAACGATTGCTACAAAAGTACCTCGTGCTGCATTCACTTGGGTAACGGAAAAACTTAAAGGAAGTGTATCTATTCCATTAATCACTTCGAATCGTATTAACACACCTGAAATGGCTGAGCATGTTTTAGCATCAGGTCATGCTGATATGATTTCAATGGCTCGTCCTATGTTGGCGGATGCAGAATTTGTATTAAAAGCTAAAGAAAATCGCAGTGATGAAATCAATACCTGTATTGGTTGTAACCAAGCATGTTTAGACCATATTTTCTCTATGAAGATTGCGACATGTTTAGTCAATCCGCGTGCATGTTATGAAACTGAACTAATTTTCAAGGAAACAAATGCCGTAAAAAATATTGCAGTAATTGGTGCAGGGCCTGCAGGGTTGAGTTTTGCAACTTATGCAGCTAGCCGTGGTCATAAAGTTAAAATCTTTGATTCAAGTAATCAGATTGGTGGACAGTTTAATATCGCTAAAACGATTCCCGGTAAAGAAGAGTTTTACGAGACACTGCGCTACTTCAAGCGTCAAATCGAATTACAACCAAATATTGAGTTGGTGCTGAACCATACAGTAACTTATGAAGAGTTAAGCAAAGCAAACTATGATGAAATTGTTGTAGCTACTGGTGTAACACCACGTCAATTACAATTTGAAGGCATTCATCATCCAAAAGTTCTAAGTTATATCCAAGTACTTAAAGAGCGTGTACCAGTAGGAAAACGTGTAGCGATTATTGGTGCTGGTGGTATTGGTTTTGATACTGCTGAGTATTTAAGTCACGAAGGTGAAAGCGGTAGCTTAAACCCTGAAAAATTCTATGCAGAATGGGGAATTGATACAGCGTACGAGCATGTTGGTGGTCTGAAACAACCTGAACTTGAAAAATCTGAACGAGAAATATATTTATTACAACGTAAGGCTTCGGCAGTAGGTGCAGGTCTGGGTAAAACAACTGGCTGGATTCACCGCACAGGCTTAAAACACCGCGATGTAAAAATGATCGCAGGTGCAAGTTATGACAAAGTAGATGATCTAGGTTTACATATTACTGTTGATGGAAAAACAACAGTATTAGAAGTTGATAACGTTGTAATTTGTGCAGGCCAAGAATCATATACAGCGATGTATGATCAACTCAAAGCTGATGGTAAAAATGTTCATCTTATCGGTGGTGCAAAAGAAGCAGGCGAGTTAGATGCGAAGCGTGCAATTCGTCAAGGTGCTGAACTAGCGGCAATTCTATAATAAATAAAAGGGTGTTTTCTATTTTAAGAAAATGCCCTTTTCAAGACCATATAAATTTAATAGGACAATAAAAATGACACTTGCAACAACTCAAATATCAATCAAAAAATGGCATCAAATGTTAGAAACCAATGACATGTCCATCTTAAATGATTTATTAGCAGATGAAGTGGTATTTAGATCACCTGTCGCTTATAAACCGTATGAAGGGAAACAGGTTGTTTTCTTTATTTTGACCAATGTTATCCAAGTTTTTCAGGACTTTACTTATCATCGTGAGTTCTTTACGGAAGATGGTGAAAATGTAGTGCTAGAATTTAGTGCGAATGTGAGTGGTAAATCATTAAAAGGTATCGATATGATTCGCTTCAATGATCGAGGGCAAATTATTGATTTTGAAGTGATGATTCGGCCAATGAGTGGTTTGGCTGCCTTAGCAGAGCAAATGGGTCAAAGAATCTCCCAATATCAAGCTACTTAATATTAAAAATAGCCTAAGTAAGTTTGAATTAAAATGTGGTTAAAAATATCGACATTATTCTTAATGCCAATCATAGTTGCTCAAGGAATTGTTGTTAAACAACGTACGCCAAAACTTCTAGAGCCAATTGGAGAACGTCAAGGAATTGTAGGTCTTGGTCGACCATTATCATTGCTTATTTTAGGTGATTCTGCTGCTGCAGGAGTTGGTGTTGAATATCAGCATCAAGCTCTTTCAGGCGTATTGCTTTCACAGCTTATGAATGCCCATAACCATAAATCTCGTATAGTTTTATCCGTCATATACTCATTTACAGTTTCCATCATACTTACGACTAGTACAGCTGTGTAATGCCCTAAACCTGGTAATCCTCCCATAAATAACCGAAGTTAAAAGTAGAGGTTAAGCAGCCATTAGAGGTGGCTTTCCTTTGTTAGCTTGATGTGATCTTTCATGGTTGTAATGCCACAACCAGTTTGTTGCATAATCTTGTACTTCATCCAAAGTA
>NZ_MELG01000029.1:0-4151 GCF_001767535.1 Acinetobacter sp. GWC1_38_13
TGACTGAACAAAGTGATAATAGACTTCCTCCTCCATCGCTCACCCCTGAAAACACTTTCTCATCTCACCAACAAAATAGTCGTAAAACACCTTACAATTCAGTAGTAAAACTTCGTAGAAGGCCTCCAGTCCAATATCCTCGTCCTATTAAGTCAAATACTCAAGAGGTAAAGCCGACCAAAAAACAATCAGCTACATCTCTGGACGACCAGAATGAAATAGATCAAGAACCAATTACTCCTGATCTTAAATAACCATTTGCTCTGTAAGAATTTAGCTTAAATGCAATCTATCTATTGTCTTAAGCTAACTGAATTATTGTAGCTTTGGTTATTTCATTGCCAAATTTATACGGAGTGGATTGAGGAGTAGAAAATATATGTCTAAGAAATCTAGAGTGCGATCAGCACTCTGTATAGCTAAAATCAAAACGACTAATAAAAATTAGTCTGATACCCTAGCTAAAACAATCAAATTAGACTACAAACACTAAGGTGTAATTGAACAAATTACGCAAAAGCAAAAACAACTTGGAAAGCTTCGTTCGTGTACAGAAAAAGTAAAGACATAGTAGCTGATTTGGCTGAGCTCAATTAATAAAAAAATTAACTCGCATTATGGAGTCTTTAAGCTCAGGTCTGCGCTAATGGGCAAAAAACTATACAACCCCACCTGACCTCATCGTCATCATACGAGGTGGTGGAGCAGTCAATGATTTAGCTTATTTAAATGACTATGATCTAGCTACCTTACTCTGCAAACGAAAAGTACCCATTTGGGTCGGTATCGGTCATGAGAAAGATCGAACCATTTTAGATGAAATTGCACACCGATCTTTTGATACCCCAAGTAAAGTGATTGCAGGAATACGTAATCTGATTTCAGAACGATCTCAGGAGGCAATCGATTTTATTCAGTCCATCAAACTACTCTCTCAACATCAAATTTCAGCTTATCAAAGTCAAAATGATCAGTTGATGAATATCATCAAAACCCATGCCCAGAATCAAATAAATACAGCGCAAAAAAATCTTGAATTGATGAAGTCAACAACGCAGTATTTTTCTCAGCAACAACTTAAATTTGCTTCGACTCAAATCGACACATTGATGAGAGAAACCCTACTACAAAACCCTAGGAATGTTCTTGCTAAAGGATATGGGATTATTAGAAGTGCGTTCGGCCAGAAGCGGACGCCAGGGTGTGCCTTAAAATCCTGCTAAACCCCTCCCAGCTAGCTCCGCCAATTACCGGCGCCTCACTGCATACCAATTGGAAGTCTTATAGCCAAGCGTTTGAGTGCGATTGCTAATTGCTCGCAATAAAACTGTAACATTGAGTCGTTATGCTCACCTCATTATCTGATTTCGTAATCAAAAATAAAGATTGATTACAACAACGAGGGTCTGGCAGCAATGATTCAACTTCAAAATATTACCGTCCAGTACGGACAAATGATTGCGTTGCATCCAACTTCGCTCACGTTTCAACAGGGACAGTTTTCAGTGTTGCTCGGTGCCTCTGGTGCAGGCAAATCAACAATGCTCCGTTGTCTTAACCTGATGCAAAAACCCACTAGCGGCAATATAAACATTACAATGTTAGGTTCATTGTTGGACAAAAAAATATTGCAAGAGCATCGTCGGCGTACTGGCATGATATTCCAGCAGCATCAATTAATTGGTCGACTTTCTGTTTTGCAAAATGTGCTAATGGGTAGACTAGGTTATCACTCGACGCTTCGTACTCTTTTTCCTCTATCGAAGGAGGATCAATCTATTGGATTACACAGCCTTGACCGCGTTGGGCTACTTCACAAAGCACTCTCACGAGTGGATGAGTTAAGTGGCGGTCAGCAACAACGCGTGGGTATAGCTCGGGCATTAGCGCAGCAACCGGCACTTGTTTTGGCAGACGAGCCTGTGGCAAGCCTTGATCCAGCAACCGCCAACAAAGTCTTGGCGCTCTTACACCAGATATGCAAAGAAGACGGCATAACCGCTGTAGTCAGCCTACATCAAGTCGATCTCGCTAAACGCTATGCTGACCGAATCGTCGGTCTGGCTCATGGCAAGGTTGTGTTCGATGCAATACCAGCGGCTCTGACACAAACGCATGTAACTGAACTCTATGAACAAAAAGCGTAATTGAATTCAAACATTCCAAATATTACTCATAACCATTGTTTAACTTAAGAACTGAGGAGAAATAACCATGAAAAAGCTATTCGCTGTACTGGCTCTAATATCGTTTTGCCTCTTAGGTAGTGTCACATATGCCGCACCTAATCCTGACCCCGGCACATTAAAAGTTGCTCTCTTGCCTGATGAAAATGCATCAACCGTCATTAAAAATAATAAGCCTCTAGAGATGTATCTTGAAAAAGCTCTGGGCAAAAAGATTGAGCTTATTGTTACCACTGACTATTCATCAATGATTGAAGGAATGCGGTTCGGTCGTATTGATCTTGCATATTTTGGGCCCTTGTCTTATGTATTGGCCAAACAGAAAAGTAAGATTGAACCATTTGCAGCAATGCAACAAAAAGGCACAACAACTTATCAGTCAGTGCTAATTGTGAATAAGGCGGCGGGCATCAACAACATCACAGATATCAAGAAAAAAGCCGTTGCCTGGGGTGACAAGGCCTCTACATCCAGCCACCTGATCCCCAAATCAATGCTTGCTGATAAAGGATTATTTGCCGAAAAGGATTACAAGGAGCATTTCGTAGGCTCTCACGATGCAGTGGCGATGGCAGTTCAGAATGGACACGCGCAGGCCGGTGGTCTGAGCAAGCCCATTTTCAAATCGCTCGTTCAGAGCGGCTTGATCGATCTAAACAAAGTGAAGGTCTTAGTGGAGTCAAAACCGTTTCCTCAGTACCCATGGACTATGCGCTCTAACTTAAAACCAGAGCTAAAAGTAAAAATTCGTGCTGCCTTCCTCGATTTGAAAGATCCGAACGTGTTGAAACCATTCAAGGCTGATGGATTCGGGCCTGCAACAGATAAGGATTACGATGTCGTGCGTGATTTAGGTAGTTTGCTAAAGCTAGATTTTTCCAAGTTCTAATTTTTTGAGGTCTCTACAATGAATACGAACTTCGAAGCCATATTGTCAGAGCAGCGCCAAAGCTGGAATCGAGTAGTTAGGTATGTGATATTGATTTTAGCTATTGTCGTCGGATGTTGGTATTACGTTGGTCTATTTGATGGTGAGCGTTTAGGCGAAGGCGTGCCAAGTCTTGTTAGTCTCATTGGTGAGATGTTCCCTCCCAACTTTAGTGAGTGGAGAGCATGGGTCAAGCCAGTGCTCGATACCTTAGCCATGAGTATTGCTGGAACCGCCATCGCTGTGCTTTTGTCCGTGCCCTTGGGTATTTTGGCTGCACGCAATACCAGTCCACATCCAGCGGTCTATCAGGCTGCGCGTGCTCTGTTAAATGTGTTGAGATCTGTTCCTGAGCTTATTATGGGTATAGTTTTCGTGGCAGCTGTCGGCTTTGGTGCACTGCCGGGTGTGTTGGCATTAGGCCTGCACTCAATCGGCATGATCGCTAAGTTTTTTGCGGAAGCGATTGAGCATACAGATCAAGCACCAGTTGAAGCTGCGCAGGCCGCAGGTTGCAGCCCGCTACAAGTGATATTTCATGGCATTTTTCCGCAAGTATTACCGCAAATGGCCGACACCGCGATTTATCGGTGGGAATACAATTTTCGCGCCTCAACGGTGATGGGAATGGTCGGTGCCGGCGGTATAGGTTTCGAGTTGATAGGATCGCTGCGTCTTATGCAATACCAAGAAGTATCCGCGATATTGCTGGTCATTCTTGGGATGGTGACGCTAGTTGATACATTCAGTTCATTCTTGCGTCGCAAGTTCAAGTAGCTAACCCATATAAAAAATCCGGTATACACATGAGGGTCCACATGAAACAAAAAATAGTTCTTACCCACTGGGTTCATCCTGAAATTATCGATTATTTACAATCTGTTGCGGATGTCGTTCCCAACATGACCCGCGATACTATGTCGCGCGCAGAATTGCTGGAGAGAGCAAAGGATGCTGACGCACTGATGGTATTCATGCCTGACAGTATCGATGATGATTTTCTTGCGTCCTGCCCTAAATTGAAGATTGTAAGTGCA
>NZ_MELG01000029.1:4160-5415 GCF_001767535.1 Acinetobacter sp. GWC1_38_13
GGTCGGGCGAGCGATTGCGAAGCGCTTATCGAGTTTTGATATGCGGGTGCTTTATTGCGATGACATCGCCTTGAATCAAGAGCAGGAAAAGGCCTGGAATGCACGACAGGTGAGTCTCGATGAATTATTAAGTAGCAGTGACTTTGTTGTACCTATGCTGCCAATGACGCCGCAAACTTTGCACTTATTGAATGCAGAAACAATTGGCACAATGCGCACAGGAAGCTACTTGATCAATGCGTGTCGTGGTTCAGTTGTCGATGAATTAGCTGTTGCCGAAGCACTTGAATCTGGAAAATTGGCGGGTTATGCGGCAGATGTTTTCGAATTGGAAGAGTGGATCCGTGTTGATAGGCCAACAGCTATTCCGCAGGAGTTACTGACCAATACAGCGCAAACATTTTTCACCCCACATTTGGGGTCTGCGGTCGACGACGTGCGTTTCGAAATCGAGCAACTAGCAGCCAATAATATCTTACAGGCACTGACCGGCCAAAGGCCATCCGATGCTATCAATAATCCAATTTTGGAAGGCGTTAATTGATCAATCTTGAACGCGTAGTTACTTTTCTGGCTGTCGTGAATCGGGGTGGCTTTCGTGAAGCAGCCAAGCACACAGGGCTCTCACAGTCAGCTGTGACTCAGCATGTTAGGCGCCTAGAAGAGTCGCTGAGTGTCAATCTGATTGTGCGAAACAACGCAGGTAGTACGCTCACAGAGGAAGGCAAAGTGTTTTTGCCTTATGCGGAAAACCTAGTGCGCACCGGATCCAGAGCGTGCGCATTATTCGACACAAATCGTCTTGTAATAGGCGCGAGCTCGAATATCGGCATCTATGTATTGCCACCGCACTTGAGGCGGTTCAAGAAAACAGCAACTTGCAATTTTGATGTAGTCATTGGCGATAATCTTACCATTGTGAAAAAACTGGAAAACTTTGAAGTCGATGTGGCCATTATGGAATGGTGGGATCAACGAGAGGGATTTGATGCATGCGTTTGGCGAAGTGAAGCACTAGCTTTGATTGTGCCGGTGGAGCATCCGTGGGCCAAATTGGCGAGTATTCCATTAGATTGGCTGAAGGGAGAGAAATTGCTGGGGGGAGAAACAAGTAGCGGCACAGGGCGTCTGTTACAGCATTTTTTCGGAAGCGTGGCAGATTCTATTGGTGTATCTATGCAGCTTGGAAGCACAGAGGCGGTTAAACGGGCAGTACAGGCAGGCTTGGGTATTTCATTGGTGATCTCTTCGTCTG
>NZ_MELG01000029.1:5451-19798 GCF_001767535.1 Acinetobacter sp. GWC1_38_13
TTAAAATTGAAGGGATCACCCCCTACAAAAATCTTTACGTTATTTGTCGTGGCAATATGCTTGAAAATACACCATCGGCACATTTCAAAAAATTTCTACTTCAGTAGATGGATGGTATGTTGTTTATGCCAACAGTTAGAAAGTGTGAAGTTTGCCGTGACATATCATGATTTTAAGTTGATGGTAGCATTTTATTCATTTGCGTTATTTCTCTAGAAGGTAGGCGTCTAAATACTAAGTTTTCTACCTTTAAAAGGCCATATCGAACATCCACTTTAATCTGCGGTATCAAGAGAAGATTATTTTTTGCGAACATCCGCTTTGGGCACAACTGAGCCGGTTCTGGTGCTTTGAAATTAATTTAGATCAATTGCATCGCATATCCACCAGCTAACGTGTCCGTTAGTCTCACTAGCCCCTTTTCGGGTACATCTAGTGTGTCAGGTGCTTAGGCTCTAGCGCAAAAGGCGTACTCTTAATCTTCTCAAGACTCGCCTGTATCCAACCTGCTTTGGTCGCCTGATCATCACTGTGGTCAATGTCCGCGTCATTCAAAAATGATCTAGCTCAATTATGGCGCAGGATCATCTTTAATATTGCAATATCAAATACAGATGACCATTTAAGAAATCATGGCTTCTTATTAACTGATAAAGGATGGAAGTTATCACCTGCATATGATCTTAACCCTATTGTAGGGAACCAAGGTTTACACCTTAATATTACAGATACAGCTAATGCACTTGATTACAACTTGGCATTTGAGGTGATTGATTTTTTCCGCTTATCTCAAGAGGAAGCGACTCAGATTTATGATGAAGTATTATTGGCGGTAAAAAAATGGCAAGGCATTGCAAATCGGTTGGGCATTAGTCGTAGTGAACAGCTAATCAAACAGGAAGCTTTTAACGTATAATGGTTGTATTTAGATAGAATAGAAATTGATGTACTATGAAGGACAACGAAAGTTTGCTGTCATCTTTCTGCCAATCAATTGAGAAAATTCATTTCATTGAATTCAGCTTTTTCTAACTGGGGGACGATTGGGGGATCAAATAAGACTATTTATATTTTATTTAAATATTATCAATATATTAATCAAAAAATGTGATTCCCTCTCTCCCGCCAAATTTAGTTTCTATGATGTCTCATAGAGTTCTAAAAGCTTAAATCTAAAGGGTTTAAGCTTTTTTTATTGCCTTATGTTTTCCAATATATCCTATTAAATCCTGAGTTGGTTGCGATACGAATTGAGATAGAGTAATTCATATAAATTTTATTCCTTAATTTTTTATACAAATCCCTAGACGATTCAGATTAAATCAAGTCACAAAACAAACATAAAAAAAGCCACCTCTTGGGGATGAGATGGCAAAACCAAAAAGTATGTATTTTTATTCAGGATAAATATTGATACTTCAACAAATCAGTCATATCTGTAGCTTTAATTTTTCGAAATGTTGTCCAATAACTCAGGCTCTAACATAAAAAACTCTCGCCCAAAGTGTTCAACATCCATTTCCGCAAGATTAATTTGATATTCAATCTCACCATTTAAAAATGATTGAGAAGTTTGAATCATTTTTCCCCAGCCCAATTCTCGCTCACAGTGTGTCAATAAAAAGTGATATACCTTCGCATCATTGATCTTCAATACAAAAGCAGTATCAGATAATTGAAGAATTGAGACATTTTCGGAATATTGCACATCAATCATGAACTATCCCTAATTTAAATGCAGAAATGCTTAATTCATATCAATACATAGAAAGCAAAAAAAATTCAATAAAAAAATGATTTTTTATATATTTGTTATATATTTAGTTTTAATTTTTGACACAAAAAAACCACATTTCTCGTGTTATGGCATAAAGTGTCACTCCTAATATTTATAAATATTTTCTAGGGCATCCCACTCATATAGTTCTGAATCGGGGCAAGTACTTTTGCAGTTTTAGCAGCTCTTCCCATACATCTCACTTTCAAACAAGCAAAAATTGATCAAAATTTGATATAAAAATTTTTAGTGGGGATAAATCGAATTATTTGCTCATTTTTTCGCTTGTTTTTTTCTACGGATTATCTATAATTCTCGCCACGTTGCCGGCATAGCTCAGTTGGTAGAGCAACTGACTTGTAATCAGTAGGTCCACAGTTCGAATCCGTGTGCCGGCACCATTTTCTACTTTTTCTTCCTCATCATTTTCTCAAAATGCAAAAGCTCTGGATTTAACATATCCCACTGATTTGCATGACTCACAAAAATTTCTGCTTGCGGTTGATACAAATTTGGATCATCCAAAGTTCCTGCACGAATCGAAATCATATCTGGTACTATTTCTGGTAACCCAAACATTTGCGAGCCACATGTCGAGCAAAATGCACGTCGAATTGGCTTCCCAGATGCACCAAATGATTCAAAATAATGAAGTTCACCCTGAATATTGAGTTCTGATTGATGAAAAAATGCGATCGGCGCATATGCAGCACCTGTTGCTTTCTGACAATCTCGACAATGACAATTAAATTGATAATGTGGCTCTACACTAGCTTGATAACTGACCGCACCACATAAGCATGATCCTGAATATAAGACTGGCATATTATTTTCACTTTTTGACTGCACTCACCTGAATATACCGCACCAATCCATCATGGTAGAGCTTTGCACACAACTTGGCAGTCATTTCAATCTTAAGTTGAGCAAAATCAAACGGTTTTTTTATGCTGGTTTTATTTTTTATAAAATTTGAAAAACCGTTTAAAACGGGTTCTGAAAAATCTTGAATAATGATGTCATCTAGACCATTTTCTAGCAAGTTTAGAAGCAATTGTGACTCTGTTTGAAGGTTTAAATCATTAACATCCGCAGCCTTTAATAAATAACGGTATTGTTGCTTTTGGAGTTGAGAACAGTTTTGCCAACGGTCAGACCACATTAAATAATGAAAAGCAATTCGTCCTTTTGAATTTAAAACTGATGATGCTGAGCGAAGAAATGAATTCAAATCAATGTGATAAGCTGCATCCAAACACAGCACCACATCAAATAAATTCAAAGTAATGGGTTGCTGTAAATCTAAAAAGGATTGGCAATAAATTTCAACCTGCGGTAACTCATGTTGAATTCGTTTGACACATTCAGCTTGCAGCTCCACTGCACTGAGTTGACGAACATGATACTGCTCAATCCAATGTAATAAACTTGCACCTTGCCCACATCCGAGATCTAAAACACGATCGGAACCTTTAAGCTGAACTGCCTCAGCGATTTGATCTGCTAACGTTTGACATGCTAAGGGATAATCCTGTAGCTGTTGCCAATATCCTAAATTACTCCAAGCAAGCCTAGATTCATCACCAAGTCGTTTTGCATCTATGGCATATTTATGCCCGATCAGGCTTTCAATCCATGCTTGCTTGAAGCGCTTCATATTTAGTAACCGAGTTCAGGTGCAACTTTAACTTGTGGTTTAAGTCCAACAAATGGAACTGGGGCACCTAAAATTTCTGCAATATGCATCGCAGAAGTCACTGCTGATTCTAAAATTGGCAAGCCATCACATGACCAAGAACCACAATAAAAGACCTTACGATTCTGTTGTAGATGACGTTGTTGAATCTTTTTATTCAAAGCAACAGTTTCTAAATCAACCACTGCTCGTGTCAATTTAACCTTAGAAATAATTTTCTTTGGATCGATGTCAATGACTGGACACCAAGTTTGGAACACTGCATTTTTTCCCACTAAAGATGGTTCAACTGCATTAATCCAAACTGTAAATTGTTGGCGGGTAAATTTACGATCCATCATATAGCTCAATACAGCCCAATCTTTACGACGTGCCGGCATGACGACAGGATCAGTATGAATCACCAAATCACCATCTTCAAATCTGAACTTTTTCAATATGTCGATGTCATCAGCAAATTGAGGCTGCTTTAAGAAATTCTCAATCACAGGTGTCGGCGTTGCAATCACAACACGGTCAAAAGCTTTGCTTTCACCTTGTCCATTGTCGACCAATACTTTATCGCCGTGCTCTTCAACCTTCTGAACGGGCGCACCACTATGAATTTCAATCCCTTCGATTAAACGATTCACCAAAGCAGGTGTTCCACCTTTCATTCGTAGTAGTGCTTCGCCTTCCGTCAATTGACGTACAAATTCAAGTAATGGTTTAGCTGGCCATTCACCAATGGTTTTAGGATGGCATGTACAAATGGTGTACAGCACTGGCATCACCGTACCATGCCAAAATACTTCTTCAATATGATATTGATTCATGAATTCAGCTAAGGTGATGTCTTGATTATCTGATTTGAAAAATTGATTAACAGCAGTTTTGAGTTGCAACATCCCTTTTACGAGACGCCAGCCATATTGCTGAATGCCTTTGCGGTTATTAATAATCGGAAAGTTACCAATTCGACTGCGCGAAGTGGTCAACCATGTGTCTGTTTTGTCTTCAAACAACCAACTACACGCCATAAACGTGCGCACTGGAAACGTTTCTATTCCTAAGTGACTGGCTAAACTTAAGGTATTCTTCCAAAGTTTAGGATTCATCACGCGTAAGGGTGCATCAATAATACCACCATCGAATTCGATACTGTGGCTATCCATACCTCGTCCAGCGAGTGCTTCGAATATGGTTACTTTGTGCCCTGCATCATGTAGGATTCTGGCGGCAGCGAGTCCTGCCATTCCACTGCCAATAATTGCAATATCCAAAATTTTTGTCCCATCAGTTGATGATTTTTCTTGATTATGACTGATAGTTAACCCAAATGCCGTATTAAAAAATACCAGATTCAGGATTTAAGCCATACTTTTGTCGTAATAATGTCTTCATGTATTGTTACATTTAGCACAGCTGATTTTTTAATCGTAAGCTTATGAATAAATGAATTTTATTATTAAATGAATAATAAAAATATACAGATCGTTCTTTATTTTTCCATTTTTCATGCTGATCCCCCTTTGCACGTCACAAAAATGGGGCTATTCTGATTACACAACAATGAAAACTGAGTCACATAATAAACTGCATAATTATAAGTGACATAACATTAAAATAATCAATAGAGGAACCTTATAGCCTAAAGCCCATAACTTCAAAGGAGTTATGGGCTTTCTTATATGAATCAATGTTTGGTTAAACTTAATTCATTATTCCAAACTTACCACGATTAAAATCATTAATTGCATCAACGATTTCCGCCTTGTTGTTCATTACAAATGGACCATACCCTTCGATTGGTTCATTCAATGGTTGACCAGTTAAGATCAAGAATTTACTGTTCTGAGTTGCTTGAACAGCAAAATTAATCTCTTCACGGCTTAATACGACTAAACTTGGAGAATCAATGGTTTGATTACTCAATACAACCTGACCTGACAACAGCACAAATAATGTGGTGTGTCCTTCAGGTACATAGAATGTATGGCTTTGACCTTCGATCAATTGACCATCCCAAACATTGACTGGACTAAATGTTGTTGCTGCACCTGCAAGGTCTTGGTATTCGCCCGCAATCACACGTAACTCGCTGCCCACATCATCTAATGCGATTTTCTGAATCTTGCTAGATTCAATCGCTTGATACTTTGCAGGTGTCATTTTTGAGTGTGCAGGTAAATTGACCCATAGTTGCACCATTTCAAACAAACCACCTTGCTGAGCAAACTCAGGAGAATGAAACTCTTGATGCAGAATTCCACCGCCAGCAGTCATCCACTGTACATCACCAGTTTTGATCGTACCGCCACCGCCAGCTGAGTCTTTGTGTGTCACCTCACCCTGATAAGCTATTGTTACAGTTTCGAATCCACGGTGTGGATGTGTACCCACGCCATGCTGAGCTGTAGTTGGTTCAAAGCGATAAGGTGCTGCGTAGTCCAACAGTAAAAAAGGACTGATTGTTTGCCCTAAGCGATCATAAGAAAATAAGTTGTACACTGGGAAACCATCACCCACCCAATGCATATGTTTATTTTGATAAATACCTGTAATCGTTTTCATCTTTTTACTCCTAAAGTGTAGAAGTTGCGATCTTGATGATTATTCTACGCCTCACAGAGACAGACTTATAGGCACAGGACAGCAACACATTATTTCATAAATAGGACAAATAACTTGGTCACAGGGTATAAATTAGGATGAGACTTAAATAATCCTATTTATAGTATTGTTTGTCTCATTTTTCAGACTTCTGAACCTAGAAAATTTCCAATAGCATAATTTTAATTTCAAGCTTCAATCGAAGCCTTTCTTTCAAAATCAACCTAAAACAACTTGAGAATAAAATCATGAGCCAAGACTATATTCGTTTAGATAAGAATCATGCGGCTGTGTTATTGGTCGATCATCAAACAGGCTTATTGTCATTAGTCCGCGATATCGATCCTGACAAATTTAAAAATAATGTGTTGGCACTTGCAGATGCTGCGAAATATTTTAATTTACCGACAATCCTAACAACAAGTTTTGAAAATGGTCCAAACGGCCCCTCGTTCCTGAACTTAAAGAAATGTTCCCCGATGCGCCTTATATTGCGCGTCCAGGTCAGATTAATGCATGGGACAATGAAGATTTCGTTAAAGCGGTTAAAGCAACTGGCAAAAAACAATTGATTATTGCGGGTGTTGTGACTGAAGTTTGTGTGGCTTTCCCAACGCTATCAGCACTTGCTGAAGAATTTGAAGTTTTTGTAATTACCGATGCTTCAGGTACATTTAATGAGTTGACTCGTGATGCAGCATGGGATCGTATGTCTAAAGCGGGTGCTCAATTAATGACATGGTTTGGTATGGCGTGTGAGTTACATCATGACTGGCGTAATGATATTGAAGGATTGGGAACATTATTCTCAAACCAAATTCCAGATTATCGTAATTTGATCAACAGCTATAATCAAAACACTAATCAAAAATAATTGACCTACTCCATCAGTTGAGAATAGTTCATGCTATTCTCAACTGAATAGTTATAGGATTTGATCTGCCTTGATGAACTCATTTGATGATTATTATTATTTCTATCTAGTGGTAAAACATGGTGGGTTTAGTGCTGCAAGTGAAGCAGAAAATATCAGTAAATCAAAGCTCAGCCGTCGTATTATTGACCTAGAAAATAAATTTAATGTCAGCCTCATTCAGCGTACAACTCGACATTTTAAAGTGACCGAATTAGGTCAAGAATTTTATGAAGAGTGCTGTAAAGTCATCACTCAAGTTGAGTGTGCGGAAAATGTCTTACTCAAACAAAAAAGCGAACCACAAGGCTTAGTTAAAATTAGCTGTCCACCGTTAATGATGCATTTTCAAATTCGCAAAATCCTCAATCAATTTTTAAAAACCTATCCTAAAGTAGAAATATCACTTGAGCTCACCAGTCGACGAGTGGATATTTTACATGATGATATTGATCTCGCGATTCGAACCAATTTTGAACCAAATGAAGATTCTAATTTAATTGTTCGAGATGTCATTAAAACTGATCATTGTCTAGTTGCCTCCCCTGAGTTACTCCAAAATCGCAGTATCAACCATTTTTCTGATCTTAAAGATTATCCAAGCATTAGCTTAGGCACCCAAAAAGCAAATTATATTTGGCATTTTTGCAATACTCGCACAGGGGAAACGATGGATGTTCCCTATCAACCGCGAATCAAAAGTAATGATTTGGCCGGTATGTATTATGCAGTAGCAGATGGTTTAGGTATCGCTGACCTACCATTCTTAACTGTGGAATCCGACATTCGCAAAGGTAAACTGATTCATTTGATGCCTGAATGGAAATCTAATATTGGGACCTTGCAATTGGTCTACGTATCTCGAAAAGGACAACGCCTTGTCGTCGAACGCCTGATCGAAACCTTGATTGAACATTTAAGACGTTTGCCTGAGAGCCACAAAGGTTATCTTTCGTCTTAATAAAAAAAACGGTCATGAATGGGCATGACCGTTTTTATCGAACACGTTTGAGTGTTCAGTTATCCAAGATTTACTCAGATAAATCCACACAGAGGTATTTCATTTCGAGATATTCCTCAATGCCGAATTTTGAACCTTCACGACCTAAGCCTGATTGTTTAACTCCACCAAATGGCGCAACTTCATTTGAAATTGCTCCTGTGTTAATTCCAACCATGCCATATTCAAGTGCCTCACCAACACGCCATTGACGAGCTGCGCTTTGAGTAAACACATATGCGGCCAAACCAAATTCCGTATCATTTGCCATGGCTACGGCTTCGTCTTCAGTTTTGAAACGGAATAACGGCGCCAGTGGACCAAAGGTCTCTTCTTTAGATACTTTCATGTCTTGAGTGACGTTGGTCAGTACCGTCGGTTCAAAGAAAGTGCCACCGAGTGCTGAACGCTGACCACCAATACGTATTGTCGCGCCTTTTGCAGTCGCATCAGCAATATGTGCCTGAACTTTGGCAATCGCATCTTCATCAATCAAAGGACCTTGCGTTGATGTTTCCTGACGACCATCACCGACTTGTAGCTTAGCCACAGCTTCAACTAACCGATCTGCCAAAGCATCGTAGATACCATCTTGAACATAAATTCGATTCGCACATACGCAAGTCTGACCACTATTGCGATATTTACTCGCCATAATGCCCTGAACGGCTTGATCGAGATTGGCATCATCAAACACCAACACAGGTGCATTACCACCCAATTCGAGCGATAACTTCTTAATCGTCGGCGCACATTGCTGCATTAAAATGCGCCCCACTTGGGTTGAACCTGTAAAGCTCAACTTACGTACAATATCGCTCTCGCACAGTGTTTTGCCAACTTCAATCGCATCACCACTGATATTTAACAAGATATCGGCAGGCAAACCTGCTTTGAGAGCCAACACTTCCAGTGCATATGCAGTCAAAGGTGTTTGTTCAGCAGGTTTGACCAACATCGAACAACCCGCCGCAATTGCTGGTGCAGCTTTACGTGTGATCATCGCCGCAGGGAAATTCCACGGCGTTATCGCAGCAGTCACCCCGATAGCTTGTTTAATGACAAGTAAACGTTGATTTGGCAATGTTGGCGTTAACACTTCACCATCAATACGACGAGCTTGCTCAGCAAACCAACGGATGAATGAAGCGGCATAACCAATTTCACCACGAGCTTCAGCCAACGGTTTACCTTGTTCGGCAGTTAAAATCTGTGCAAGATTTTCTTTATGCTCAAGCATCAACTGATACCATGCCAAAAGCACATCGGCACGAACTAAAGCAGTTTGCTTTTTCCATGCAGCTTGGGCTTGGGCTGAACGCTGAATCGCAGCTTCAACACCAGCACGGTCATAACTTTTCACCCATGCCAGTGTTTCACCTGTCGCAGCATCTTTCACCTCGATATCGTTATGAGCCGCAGGTGCAGCTAATGAAATATCGGGGTGCTGTAATAAATACTGCAAATTGTTTTGAATCATGCAGATTGCTCCACTGCTTGTTCACTGTCTGCTGTTAATGCTGCAAAACCTTGTTTTAAAATATCGAGACCTTGACGGAATTGCTCAGCAGGAATGGTTAACGGATATAGGAAACGAATGACATTACCGTATTTACCACAAGTGAGAATCAATAAACCATGTTCCATTGCATAACTTTGTACTGCTTTTGCTTGTTCAGCTGTTTCTAGCTCGGCAGCGACCATTGAACCCAAAGCACGAATTTGAGTAACAACATCGCCTGAAGTTTCTTGAATTTCTTTTAAAACAGTAACCAACTCTGTACCTAGCTCATTGGCACGATCACATAAGTTTTCTTCTTCGATTGCATCAATCACCGCATGAGCAGCAGCAACTGCAATTGGGCTACCTGCATAGGTGCCACCCAAACCGCCTGGGTTTGGTGCATCCATCACTTCGGCACGCCCCACTACACCTGAGATTGGGAAACCACCACCCAAGCTTTTCGCCATCGTGATCAAATCTGCTTTGGTTTCATAATGATTCATGGCAAATAATTTGCCTGTGCGCGCAAAACCAGATTGCACTTCATCAGCGACCAATAAAATACCGTGCTTATCACACAAAGCACGTAAGCGTTTTAAGAATTCGGCAGGTACAACGTTGAAACCGCCTTCACCTTGCACAGGTTCAAGCACAATTGCCGCGACGTCATGTGGGGCAATATCTTCGCTAAAAATATCTTCAACACTTTCAATCGCTGCTGCAACTGAAATACCTTTTTCTGGCACAGGATAACGCGCATGGAATACACCTGCTGGCATCACACCAAAGTCACGTTTATATGGTGCTGTTTTACCTGTCATTGCCATAGTCATAAATGAGCGTCCATGGAAACCATTACCAAAAGTAATGATACCGTGACGACCTGTATATGAACGTGCAATCTTCACTGCATTTTCAACTGCTTCTGCGCCTGTAGTGAAAAATGCTGTTTTCGCTGCACCTGCGATCGGCGCACGCTGATTAATGCGTTCAGCTAAAGCAACATAACTTTCATAAGGTGTCACTTGATAAGCCGTATGGGTAAATTTGGTCAATTGCTCTGTGACAGCCGCGATCACTTTCGGATGACGATGGCCTGTATTGAGTACTGCAATACCACCTGCAAAATCGATATATTGCTTGCCTTCCTTGTCCCAAATAGTTGCATTTTCAGCTTTTTCTGCATACCACTGACACATCACACCGACGCCACGTGGCGTTGCTTGCTGTTTGCGTGTATTCAGTGCAGAATGTTGAGTATCCATTTTATTCCCTCATATCTCATCATCAGTTACAGCTTTGGTCGTACATCCTAGGGGTTGATTTTTAGGATGCGATACAATGACTGCCTATAGCTGTAATTTCGCTCGTCTCAAGGCAAGAGACGAGAGCCATTTTTAAACTGTAGGAGAGAGCCAATTGCGTAGTTTACTTGGAGATCATTTGCTGCAAAGGCTCCAACAAGACACGGAGGGAAAACTACATCAACGCCTTTTTCGATGTCTACGTGGTGCAATCATAGAAGGCGTCATTCAACCGATGACGCGCTTACCTGCGTCACGTGATTTAGCCAGTGAAATTCATGTCTCTCGAAACACTGTGCTGAGTGCTTATGAGCAGTTACAAGCAGAAGGATATTTAGAAGCACGTACAGGACATGGAACTTGGGTCGCAGAAAAACTTCCTGAAAGTTTCTTAAACACCAAAAATAAAAAGAAAAAACCTGAACTCCCTAATATCCAAAGTTCATATGTACTATCGCAACGTGGCTCAAACTTATTGGGTTATGCTGCTGCATCACCGCATCAATGGGGAGCTTTTGTACCCGGGGCACCTGATGTCACTGAGTTTCCACATCATATTTTTAGTCGGATTCAAGCACGTTTAAGTCGTGAACCTGATGTGAATCGCCTGATTTATAGCAATGCTGGGGGATGTATTGAACTTCGGAGTGCTTTGGCAGATTACTTAAAAGTCGCCCGCTCTGTGCAATGTGATGCAGATCAAATCATTATCACCGAAGGCATTCATCAAGCGATTGACTTAGTTTCTCGTGCGCTGAGTGACATTGGTGATCGTGTTTGGATTGAAGATCCTGCATATTGGGGAATGCGTAACACACTCAGGATCAATGGCTTGGATATTCAACCTATGCCCGTTGATGCAGAAGGTATTATTCCTGAAAATAATCCTACTCAACCGCCTAAACTGATCTTTGTTACCCCTTCTCATCAATATCCTTTAGGCTCTCATCTCAGTGTAAATCGACGTAAAGAATTGATTCAAATTGCTCGTCAACACAACAGTTGGATCGTAGAAGATGATTATGACAGTGAGTTTAGATTCTCAGGACAACCTTATCCCTCTTTGCAGGGTTTAGAAAATAATGCTCCAGTACTCTACATGGGTACCTTTAGTAAAACCATTTATCCATCACTCAGAATTGGATATCTCGTTGTACCTAAACCCTTGTTCTCATCTTTAAGAATCGTGGCAGCAGAACTATATCGTGGTGGGCATTTACTTGAACAAAAAGCACTCGCTGAATTTATTCGTGAAGGTCATTATGAAGCGCACATTCGACGTATGCGCCTACTGTATGGCAAACGCCGGGATTATCTGGTCAGTTTGATCAAACGCTATCTAGGTACTGAATTTCTACATGAATATGATGAAGCCGCAGGCTTACATTTGGTTCTCAAATTACCAAATGATTGTGATGATGTCGCGATTACCAGTAAAGCCTTAGAACGAGGCGTGAAAGTTCGCCCATTGTCGCAATATTACATGCAATCACATGCTCTCGCTGAACGTGGACTGTTGATGGGCTTCGCCTGTGTTAATGAAAAAGACATGGTGATGGCTTTTGGTGTGTTATTGCAATGCTTACGAGAAGCAGGTGTACCCACGCTCAATTGATGCTGTTTTACGATTGTCGCATCTAAAAAAAAGAGCCTCATGATTTGAGGCTCTTTTTACTTTTAAACGAACTTAGACCAATTTTTCTTCATGCACTTGGCTCAGGTGAGATGCTCGACGCTCTTCTCCCCAACGCAATTTTTGCGAGACAAAACCAAAGAACACGATAATGCCAAAGAGCGCTGTGGTGTAAATGACTTCTTTAAAATAAGTTCCCTCTATCAACATCGTGAGAATTGCACCGATAATGGCAAATATCACGAGATAAGTGATATAAGGGAATAACCACATTTTAAATTCAATGTTTGCGCCCTCTGCTTCAAGTTTTTTACGCATACGAAGCTGAGAATAGGCAATGGTTAAATACACATACAGTGTTGCTGCACCTGTAGTTAACATGAAAAAGTCATATACATTCATACTTTCGGTAGCCGTTAAAATCACAGCAATTACCGAGAAAAAACATGACACAATCACCCCAACCCAAGGGCTGCTCTTGCTATTTACAGAACCAAAACTTTTCGGTGCATCACCACGTTTTGATAATGAAAATAGCATACGTGAACAGGTATACAATGCTGAGTTAAAACAACTACATACTGAAGTTAACACCACGAAATTCACGATATGACGTGCTTCTGGAATACCGAGTGCCGTTAAAGTCACACTATAAGTTCCCCAAGTTGAGTCTTTTAATAACTCGTTATTATGTGGAATCAAACAAACCGCGACAAACATTGAACCGACGTAAAATAATACAATTCGCCAAACCACTGAATTTGAGGCTTTACGAATTTCTTTCGATGGATTTTCTGATTCAGCCGCTGCAACCGTGACAATTTCAGCTCCAATATAGGCAAACATTACTCCAAGTAATGCCGTAATCACTGACGATGCGCCATTTGGCATAAAACCTTGAGCGGTTAGATTACTGATTCCAGAAGCAGACGCATCACCCCACGGCCATAAATGCATGATCGCTAAGCTACCAATCACCAAAAACACCACGATCGCAACGACTTTGATCAAAGCAAACCAAAACTCAAACTCACCATAGTTTTTGACGTTTTGTAAGTTGACTGCAACTAATCCGCTGATAACTAAGACCATATAAGCCCAAATCGGGATAAAGGGGAACCAACTATTCAGAATTTTACCTGCGACATAGGCTTCCCACCCCATCAACATCGCCAAGGTACACCAATACAACCATCCGATTGAAAAGCCTGCCCACCGACCAATTGCACGGTCAGCATAAGTTGAAAATGAACCGCTGTCTGGGTTTAACACCGCCATTTCACCCAACATACGCATGATGAACCAAACCAGTAAACCACCTAAGGCATAGGTTAGAAAGACCACTGGTCCTGTGTTGTAAATAATACTGCCTGAACCGACAAATAAAGAACCACCGATCACACCTGCAATTGAAATCATCGTGAGGTGGCGTGACTGTAGCCCGTGTTTTAGACCTTGGGAGAGATTGGCTTCAGAACCATTTTGATGTGCTGCCATATCATTTTCCTTAATATATTGAAGGTATTAGTGGCTTTTGGCATCACATACACCATGCCGCAAATACCTCCTAAAAACTGTGTCGTTCAACCTATTCCGTCCAGAATGGAATAAGGATTAAAAACGACGCTTCCGCATGAATACTTTCTATGGCTTTAATTTGTCGTTTCGGCTCTGAAGAAACGAGAGCCATTTTTAGAATAACAGAGAGAGCCAATTGTAAAAATAATGCTCAATCTCGGAGAGTTTTTTAAACAAAATTGAAAGGAAACATCATCAAATTAAAAAATACAACCTAAAATTAATTAAAATAAATCAGTGATTTAATATATCAACCCCTTCTTTAAAAGTAAGCGTCCGCTGAACACACCTTATGAATTCATCCTATAAGCCTTAATTTAGTCCCCACTTAAAAACAAGTGGGGACTAAA
>NZ_MELG01000030.1:0-14464 GCF_001767535.1 Acinetobacter sp. GWC1_38_13
CTACCTTTATAGGTTTAATTATGAACAGTAAATGTCAACAGACCCTAATATTTTGCAAGTGAGGTTCAGTAAAACCTATCAATAGTTTGACGCATTTTTGTATTGATTTGGACATATCAGAAAATATACCCATAAAAAAAGCCAGTACACGATGACTGACTTTTTTGGGAATCTTGTGTTTTGTATTAAGCAATCTGTACAGGAATGCAGTTCGCTGTATGATTTACAGTGTTGTCTGGATTTGCATATACTAAGCGTGGCTTATGAAGATCAGCTTCTACTTCAGTAAAATCACCAAATGTCGCAATAATGACTAAATCACCAACATCAGCTTGATGAGCAGCACCACCGTTCACAGAGATAATGCCTGAATCATCTTCACCGCGAATTGCGTAAGTTGTAAAGCGTTTACCGTTAGTTACGTTCCATACGTGGATTTCTTCGTATTCACGAATCCCTGCTAAGTCCATTAATACACCATCAATTGCACAAGAACCTTCGTAATGAAGTTCTGCATGTGTCACAACTGCACGGTGAATTTTACATTTTAATAAACGAGATAGCATGGCTAGCGTCTCCTGAGTAAGACCTAAGATGAATATCTTATGGTTGACTTGTCACGTTTCCGCAGGGTGTAGGCGGTTTGATGCGCATTTTGCGCTTAAAAACACAATATGGCAAGCGTGATTGTTCAACAATTCAGTTTAAGTTTAAGCGGGTTTGTAAGCATTAATTTGATTCATCGCTTGTGAAACTTGTCCATCAACAAGCATTTTCACTTTTGAAAGCGCATGATCAATTGCTGCATCCATTAAATCTTGTTCACTGCTAGGAGCTTTGCCAAGCACATGACCAGAAACACGTTCTTTGGAGCCAGGATGTCCAATTCCAATACGTAAACGATGGAAGTTAGGACCGATATGCGGAACAATATCACGAAGACCATTATGTCCACCGTGTCCGCCACCTGTTTTTAAACGAATTATGCCAGGATCCATATCCAGTTCATCATGGGCGATTAAGATCGCTTCTGGTGTGACTTGATAAAATTTGGCAAATGGCACAACACTTTGACCTGAACGGTTCATAAATGTTGTTGGTAAGAGTAAGCGTACGTCATGACCTTCAATTTGACCACGACCAGTGAACCCATGAAACTTTGGTTCTGCTTTTAAAGAGATACCATAACGATCAGCAAGTTGTTCAACGAACCAAAAGCCTGCATTATGGCGGGTTTGGGCATATTCCTTACCAGGATTACCCAAACCAACAATTAGCGAAATATTTGACACTAATTTACGCCTTTAACACTTATGCGCGTTTGAAGTCAGCGTGCATAGGAGTGTTTTTAGCTGGGTGACGTTGTAACGCTTGGATTTTAACGTTTTCAACTTTATCACCGATCTTGATTTCGATCACTTCTTCAAAGAATTCGTTGCTTTCTAAAGCTTTAACGATTTCACGAAGTTCTAAAGTGATTGTTACAGGCTCAGCGCTACCACCGTAGATGATTGCTGGAATTTGTGAAGCATGACGAAGGCGGCGGCTCGCACCTTTCCCTTGTAGTGCAGCTTCACGTGCTTGAGCGTTTAATACGAAGTTTGCCATGGGCATATCCTCATTGAGATTATGAAACTAAACTTGCGACCAGTTTAGTGATAGAAAAACCCTAGCTAAGCTAGGGTTTAAGAAAAAAGCTGGGCTATTATAGATAACTATCGAACATAGCGCTAATAGATTCTTCGTTGTTAATACGACGAATTGTTTCAGCAACCATGCTAGCTACAGATACTTGGCGAATTTTACCTAAGTTTAAAGCTTCATCTGAAAGAGGAATCGTGTCGGTAACAACAAGTTCATCAATAACAGAATTACGAAGATTATCAATTGCTTTGCCAGATAAAACAGGGTGAGTTGCATAAGCAATAACACGGCGAGCACCAAATTGTTTAAGTGCATCGGCAGCTTTGCAAAGCGTACCTGCTGTATCTACCATGTCATCAACAATGACACAGTCACGATCTTTTACGTCACCAATCAAATGCATCACTTGTGATTCATTTGCTTTTTGACGACGTTTATCGATGATAGCTAAATCAATATCACCTAATTGTTTTGCAACAGCACGTGCACGAACAACACCACCAACGTCAGGTGAAACCACCATAAGGTTGTCATGTTGTTGTTGACGTAGGTCTGCCAATAACGCTGGCGTTCCGTAGATGTTGTCAACAGGAATATCAAAGAAACCTTGAATTTGGTCTGCGTGTAAGTCGATCATTACCACACGGTCGATCCCAACAGTTGTCAACATATCTGCTACAACTTTAGCCGTAATCGGTACACGTGCTGAACGTGGACGACGATCTTGGCGAGCATAGCCAAAATATGGAATAACTGCAGTAATACGACCAGCACTTGCACGACGCAAAGCATCTGCCATTACCAAGATTTCCATAAGGTTATCATTGGTTGGTGCGCAAGTAGATTGAACGATAAAAACGTCTTTACCACGAACATTTTCAGTAATTTCAACTGAAATTTCACCATCAGAAAACTTGCTTACAGAAGCAGCACCGAGTGGAATATGTAAATGGCTTACGACTTTTTGGGCGAACTGTGGATGAGCACTTCCACTAAAAACGACAAGATTGGGCATGAAGCACCCTTGGCGGTTGGCTTATAATGAATTTGGATGGCAGGGGCGGCTGGATTCGAACCAACGGATGGCGAGATCAAAACCCGCTGCCTTACCACTTGGCGACGCCCCTAATGCGGCAGAACTTTAATCGTTTTGCATGATAATGTCAATATGATTGAACAGGTATCAATATAAAACAAGTCTGTCTAAAGATATGGCAGGGGCGGCTGGATTCGAACCAACGGATGGCGAGATCAAAACCCGCTGCCTTACCACTTGGCGACGCCCCTAACGTGTAACTTTGAAATGTCTTAAAGGTGATTCTGCTAAACTGTTGACCAAGTAAGCTTTACAAGGTGCGTTTTGCAAAATCTTCTTTGTATCCATTTCACTGGTTACTTCAGTAAAAACACAAGCACCTGTACCTGTAAGCTTTGCTAGACCAAATTGATCTAAATATTGCATCGCTTCTTCAACTTCAGGGTATAACTGTCGAGCCAGAGGTTCGAAGTTATTTCCAAAGCTAGAAGGTTCTAACTGATAGGCGCAAAATTTAGTGATCTTAGAGTCTCTTGTCAATGTTTTTTGTGAAAATAACAATTGAGTGCTGATAAAACAATCAGGTTTTAAAATAATGAATTGTTTTTGATCTAAGTCTATGAATGATAAATGTTCACCTATGCCTTCTGCCCATGCATTTCGACCATAAATGAAGACAGGAACATCTGCACCAAGTTGCACACCATATTCAGCCAACTGTGTTTCATTTAAGCCGCATTCCCAAAGTTGATTGAGCACAATCAGTGTGGTTGCGGCATTGGATGATCCACCACCAAGACCAGCACCCATAGGAATATTTTTCTCTATCAAAATTTTTAGTCCACACGGTTTTTTTGCATGTGGGCGTAATAATTGTGCTGCACGATAGATGAGATTTTGTTCAAGTTGAACTTCAGCAATACCTTCAATCTGTATTATTTCTTCAGACAAATTTTCAAAAGTCATCCAATCATATAGGTCAATCAATTGAAAAATCGTCTGTAATTCATGGTAACCGTTCGCTCGACGACCAGTAATATGCAGAAATAAATTTAATTTTGCAGGTGAAGGTATTCTAATCATAGATTAATTTAATCAATTATCGATTTTGAATCACCATTGTAATACGGTTTTCTTTATCTTCCGCAAGTGGTTGTTTAAGTAATAATTTATTTGGCAGCATTTGTGCGTCGTTATAACTAAAATCAACTGTCCAACCATCTTCAATGAGTTGCTTCAATCTATTATTTTCATCTTTTATGATTTGCGCATTTTGAGTCGCAGGTTTGGCTTGTACCCAATACGTCAAGTGCATAATTGGTGCTTGCCATCCTGTAGCTTTTTCAAGTAATTCTTCAGGTGTGGTCGCTGAAATAAGTCCAGTTTTTGCACTATTTAGTGTGACTTCACCAGGTTTACCTTGAATTTGTGTTTTTCCAACACCTAGGATTCCAGTTAATTCAATATCAAATTCATCTTGTTGCTGTGCCCATGTAAAGAATGCACTGCCAGATTGCTGCGGTGTGCGAACCCCAATTTTGCCTTGTAAGTTAAAATTATTTTCATCTTGAACTTGCGGTGTCACGATTGGTTTTTGGGGTTGAGTTAGGCTTTGACAACCACTAAGTATTAAAACACTTGAACTACAAATCGCAATGCATAGTTTTGACAATGAGCGCATGAATTTAACTCTTTTTTACTGTGACAGGTAAGATTAAGCCATCAAGTTGTTGTAATTGTGGGGCATTTACATGTTTTTGTTTTAATTGATGTAACACATCACTAAATTGAGTGAGAGCACCTTGCATATACAATGCTTTGGCATATCGAATTCCAATATTTACATTCTGGCTAATTTCATACGCTTGCCCAAGGACTTTGACTGCGGTATCAAAATCATTTTGTAAAAATGCGATATAACCTAGTGTATCTAAAATTGAAGCTTGTTCTGGTGCAAATTCTAGTGCGAGTTCCGCATACTTTCGTGCCTCTTTTAAGCGACGATTTTGTAAAGCAAGGGTATAGGCGTATGCATTAAGATAGGTTGGGCTGTTTGGCTCAATTGCCAATAATTGTTTCAGAGTCTTATCTAATTTATCTCGATCAGTGAAAGGATCAAGTAATAGTACTTCTGCATAAATGAGTTCAGGATCATCTGGCAAATTCTTTATTGCTTCATCCAGTAATGCTAAAGCCGCTTTTTTATTATTCATTTTCTTTAAAATATCAGCTTGCGCTTGATATAAGAAACTTGCATGTTGAGGATAATTCACACGCTCTTGGGTTAAGAAGCGTAGTGCATCATTCAATTGTTCTTGTTTTTCAAAAATAGCAATCATATTGCGTCTAGACACGATATATAAACTGCCGTCTACTAATCGATAATATGCCTTTGCTGTTTCATAATGCTGTTTGCGTTGAGCATTGATGGCTAAGTAGTAATAGGCTTCATTTTGATATTTGCTTGAATTACGCAAATCGACTAAGTACTGTTCTGCTTTTTCATATTGCTTTAGATCAATACTGGTTAAGCCCGCAATGAACAGTGCTTCTTCAGCATTTGGATGATCTTTTATAACATCTTCAAGTTTTTCTAATGCTGTTTGCTGATCATTGATCTGAATGTAATAACGCGCTTCCGCTAAACGAATATCGAGATTTTCTTTATTCTTGCGGCTTGCTTTAGCAAACCATTTTTGGGTTGCTTCATCATCTTGTAAAGCCATTAGCAGGTTGGCTTTCATTAAAATAAAACTAGTCGACTTAGACCGTTTACGCAATGCACGGTTAATATTCTTAAGCGCTTGCTCATACAAACCATCTTGCGCTTCTAGACCTGCGATCAAAGCCAATATCGAAGGATTGTCTTTTTCTGTGCTGGCACGTAAAGCATTCAATAAGATTTCGCGATCTTGAGCATTCTCAGGAGCAATTCCAGCCAAAATTTGTTCTAGATTAGAAGTAGGATCAATATTAAGAATTTTATCTAAGGTTTTTGCCGCAAGTTCATATTCATGCGTTTTTAATGCAATATGTGATAAGTAAAATAATGCTGGAACATCTTTAGGCTCTTGTTCAACCCAGTGCGTTGCAATATTTAATGCCGCTTGTAGATCATTGTATTCAAGAGCAACATCTAATGCGCGTTGCTTAATAGTTGTAGAGTTACTACGAATGGCAAGAACGGTGTAATTGTGTAATGCGGTTGCAATATTATCATAAGCAAGGGAAAATTCAGCAATCATGCTCTGTTGTAGTGCATTCTCAAAACTTTTGTCAGCATACATATCGTGTATTGCTTGTGCAGAGACATAAGAGCTCATGCTACCTAACAACAAGATTGTGGTAGAATACCGTCGAATCGTCTTGCCGCTAAACTTATTACGGCGATATAGCTGACGCAATTTTTATTGATCCAAAGTAATGCTTTTTATGACACCGATGTTGCACAATAACATAAATTTAGCGAAATGATGATCTGATATGTCTTTCTTTGCATTGGGTGTCAACCATCAAACAGCTTCTGTTGAATTACGTGAGCAAATCGCTTTCAATGCAGAGCGGTTAGCTGCGCTATTGCAGGAGCAACGTCAACATCCTTCATTGAAAGATATGGTGGTTGTGTCTACATGCAACCGCACAGAAGTTTATGCCATGACAGAAGACGCGGATAGCGTCTTAAACTGGCTCGCCCAAGTGAATAATATTGATGTAAAACAATTAACTCATCATGTTTATCGTTACGAAAACGCTCAAGCTGTTACACATTTAATGCGTGTTGCCAGTGGTTTGGATTCGCTGATGTTAGGCGAACCACAAATTTTAGGACAGGTAAAAAGTGCTCTGGCCTTATCAAAAGATGCTGAAACAGTATCCCCAGAATTGAATAGTGTTTTTGAATATGCTTTCTACGCAGCAAAGCGTGTACGCTCAGAAACATCAGTCGGTAGCCATGCCGTATCAATGGGTTATGCCGTTGCGCAACTAGCATCACAAGTATTTAGCCACCCAGAAAAAATAACGATAATGATTGTTGCTGCGGGTGAAATGAATACTTTGGTTGCCAAGCACCTCGCTGAAATGGGCGTGGCAAAAATGTTAATTTGTAATCGCAGTCGTGAACGAGCAGATCTTCTTGCTCAAGAAATTGCCCATCAAGTCGATGTTGAAATTATTCCTTTCAATGAGTTAGCACAAAATTTATATCGCGCAGATGTAGTTTCAAGTTGTACAGGAAGTTTGCATCAAGTGATCGGATATGCAGATGTTAAATCAGCATTGAAGAAACGGCGTTATCAACAAATGTTGATGGTGGATTTAGCTGTTCCACGTGATATTGATCCAAAAGTTGAGTCACTAGATAACGTTTATTTATATGGCGTAGATGATTTACAAAGTGTGATAGATGAGAATCTTGCACAGCGTCGTCAAGCTGCTGTTGAAGCAGAAGTGATGGTAAATCAATTAGCGACACAATTGATTACTCAACAAAAAGTTAAAGAGGCGGGCGGAACGATACAAGCCTACCGCCAACATAGCGAAGAAATGAGTCAAATTGAATTAGAACATGCCATGGATGCATTACAACATGGACATCCGCCTGAGCAAGTTCTGCAAGAGTTTGCTCATCGTTTGACGCAAAAATTGATGCATCCGACCTCCATTTTATTGCGTGAGGCGGCTAAAGCTGAGAGCCCTGATTATTTTGAATGGCTACAGCAGCATCTTCATGAAGTATTTGAGCATGAGCGCAAGCCAAAACAATAAAAAATTAGGATAGTAAGCGTAAGCTAATTTGCTTAGTTAATTCATTCAATTGCTGACGTAAGTTGCGTGATTCAATCAGTGTAATTGGTGATTTAAGTTTTAATCTTAAATATTTTTCCTGTAAACCTAGAGCATATTCCTTTGCTAATTTATCTGCAATTTCAGGTGCCTGAGTTAATGATTGAATATTGGTGCGTTGCATAATATCAGCAATCTCATGGCTAAAATTGCTACATGCACCGAGTACATAATAAGTAGCTAACTCTTGATCATCAGGTAGATCATCAAACACGATATTTAGTACGGCTAAAATCTTGGCTAACAATTCTGTTTGATCAATCACCGCACGTAATTCTTCAAAATGGATATAAAGAAAGGGGTGATGCATCAAAATAGCGATCGCAAAATCTTCATCTTTGGTTTGGATATTAAAAGAAAGCGAAGCATCATGACTAATTTGTGGGGTAAAGCGTTTACCCAAGCCAAGTTTTTCACGGAAAGATTGGGTGAGCAAATAACGGAAAGAACCATGTTTGGGTAATAACTCCGTTAATTCTCGTAGTTCTCCCATGACTAAACTTTTACCTTCAGGTGTGCTGACATCATGTTGCCCTGTTAAATGGGCAAATACGAAGTCAGACAACAGTGGTGATTGTTGCAATAGCCTTTGGAAGTTTTCTAAACCTTCTCGACGAATCAAAGAGTCAGGATCATGCTCATTGGGTAATACAAAAAACTTTAATTCACGCCCATCATTAAGAAGTGGTAATGCGATTTCTAATGTACGACGTGCTGCTTTTTGACCTGCAGCATCACCATCGAAAGCGATGGTGATTCGCGAATTTTGCTTAAATAATGTGGTTAAGTGATCTGCATTACTTGCTGTTCCTAGTGTGGCGACAGCACCATTAATGCCGTATTGCTGCAAGGCGATGACATCCATATAACCTTCAACCATCAACCAATCATTGGCTTTAAGTTTACGACCCTCATATAAACCATAAAGTAATTGGTTCTTGTGAAAAACTTCTGAATCAGGTGAGTTGATGTATTTGGGTTTAATTTCATCATTTAATGCACGACCACCAAAACCGACCACACGTCCTTTGTGATCACGGATGGGGAAGATCACACGTTCTCGTAACAAATCAAAATCACGTCCACTATCACTAGAGCGAATTAAGCCAAGTTGCTTTAAGCCTTCAATATCTTGAGGGAAAGCTTTTTCTAAATGCTGCCAGTCTTCGGGCGCGTAACCTAAACGCCAAAATTGAATTGTTTGTGGTGACAAGCCGCGCTGCCTAAAATAATTCTGAGCTTTTTGACTATTAGGTAGCTGACGCTCATAAAATTGAGCTACATTTTCAAGAAGATCATATAAATTGCCTTCTTGTACATTTTCTTCAAATGCGAAAGACGGATCAAACTGCGCAAAAGGATCATCTATGAAACGATCCATATCTACAAAGTGCCCATCGGTATAGTCATCAACAGCAGGAGGCGGAGTTGTATGAGTCTCTTGTGCTACAGTTGGTGCTGTTTTTGTAATAGTCTGAGAACTACGTTTGTAGGATAGTTTTTTATTATCTTGGTTATCCTTGGGTAAATCGATACCTGTTTTATCAGATAGTTCCTTCATTACATCAACAAAGTTACGACCATCAATATCCATTAAAAAACGAATTGCATTGCCATTTGCCTGACAACCAAAGCAGTGATAGTACTGTTTATCACGATAAACATGGAATGAGGGGGACTTTTCTTGATGGAATGGACAACAGCCAGAATAGGTACGCCCAGTCTTTTTTAACTTCACACGTTGACCAATCAAATCGACAATGTCGGTTCGATCTAAAATTTGATCAATCGTATGTTGTGGAATCGCCATGTGCATTTAACCATTCAGGTAGAAAGTGAAATATTTTGCCGAGCAAAATGTCAGAAATTATTGTTGCATAAAATAAAAAACAGGCAAGGAGAGTCTTGCCTGTTTGATGTATCAGATGATTGCAAATTAGTTTGCAGCATCGTCCTCTGATGAGTTTGTTGCTTCTGGTTTATCTAAAAGCCCAAAGCTAAGACGATTTGTCCAACTCGGCTTATTATTTTCAGCTGGTGCTACTGGTGTGACAACGGGTTCAGGTTGAGATGTTGACTCTGTTTCAGATTTATCAAGTAAACCAAAACTTAGGCGGTTGGTTAGGCTGCGCTGTTGAGCTTCAGATTTAACTTCTTCTTTCACTTCAACTGTTTTAGATTCACGACCTAACAAGCCCAAAGTAGCACGATTTACCCAACTACCTTCTTTGCGAGCAGCGCGTAGATTTACTTCACCGTTTGATTTCACAAGGTTTGGATAATTGAGTTTTAGAATTTCGATATATTGCTGAGCAGTCGAATTATCACCAAGCTTTTGATAGCTGTAGGCAAGTGTCGCTAAAGCTTCAGGTGTTTGAGGCGTTTGAGGATAATGCTCAATCACCCATTGTGCACGCTCTGCTGCAGCCAACCATGCTTTACGTTGGATATTAAAACGTGCCGCATTCATTTCACTTTCAGCCAATTCTTGACCAATAAATTTCATGCGTTGCGCCGCATCAACAGAATATTTACTGCTTGGGAAACGGCGAATTAAATCTACAAAATTCTGGTATGCAACTTTTACATAGCTCACATCACGATGTGACTGTTGTAAAGAAGTGTAACGAATTAAGCTATCGTAGTTCATTTCCATGTTCGCTACGCCACGAACATAATAAGCATAATCAACATTTGGATGCTGTGGATTTAGACGGATAAAACGCTCTGCAAGCGCAATCGTGCCTTCATAATCTTTCTGTTTGAATTTTGCATAGAGAAGTTCAAGTTGAGCTTGTTGCGTGTAGCGTCCTGTTGGATAGTAGGTATCTAACGCTTCAAGAGATTTAACCGCATCAGTGTATTGATTGCGATCAAGAGACTTTTGTGCTTTTTCGAAATAAACTTGCTCACTTGATTGTGGTCCTTTATCAACCACTTCTTTTTTACTTGGATTGCTGCTACAGCCCACAAATGCAGACGCTACACCTAAAGAAAGTGCAAGCATCGTAATTTTATAACGTGGTAGCGACATAAAAACTCCTCTGTTATTCTGGGCAATGAGCTACAATGGTTCTATTAAACCATTTTTGTACCGATCATCAAATGACTTCAGCACAATCTTCCAATTCAAACTTCTCTGAAACAGATTTCTTACTCGAAGATTCTGTGGATGCAGATAATCATAATTCTGACTCAACTGCAACACGTTTATCGTTGCAAATACAACTCGATGAAGAGTATCTCGGTCAGCGTATCGACCAAGTCGCGGCTATGGTATGGAGCGAATTTTCGCGAGAAAAACTTAAACAGTGGATGAAAGATGGTCATCTGTTGGTAAATGGTAACATCGTAAAACCGAAGTATCGTTGTGAAGGTAATGAGTTTCTAACCTTAGAAGTTGAGTTAGAAGCACAAACGACAAGCCAGCCTGAAAATATACCACTCAATGTTGTCTATGAAGATGATGATATTATCGTGATCAATAAAGAAGTAGGGATGGTCGTTCATCCAGGTGCTGGTAATCCATCGGGAACATTGGTCAATGCATTACTTTATCATGCGCCAAAACTTGCAGAACTTTCCCGAGCTGGTTTGGTTCATCGTATTGATAAAGATACCAGTGGTTTATTGGTTGTTGCCAAAAATCTAGAAGCTCAATTTTCGCTAAGTAAACAGCTCGCTAAAAAAACAGTCTATCGTGTATATGATCTAGTGGTTTATGGAAACATTATCGCTGGTGGAACGATTGATGAGCCGATTAAAAGACATCCAGTCGATCGCGTGAAAATGGCGATCCTACCTGGTGGTCGAGAAGCGGTAACTCACTATAACGTGAAAGAACGATTTAGAGATTTTACTCGCGTTCAAGCGCAACTAGAAACAGGACGTACTCATCAGATCCGCGTGCATTTTAGCTATCTAGGATATGGTTTAGTCGGTGATCCAGTCTATGTAAATCGTGTGCGTTTACCTGCTGGTGCTTCTGAAACATTGATTGATATGTTGCGTAGCTTTAAACGTCAAGCCTTGCATGCAGCAAAACTTGGTCTCGTTCATCCTCGCACTGGTGAAGAAATGATGTTTGAAGCTCCGTGGCCTGAAGACTTTAAGCAATTAGTTGAAGTATTGCGCACTGAAAATAAGGCTTATTAAACGATCTTTGGAATAAAATATGGAATTTGTACAAGGTTTGCCTAAAGGTGTTTACGTCGGTCAAACGTGTATTGAGCATCCTCAAGCGATTGCAACGCCAAATCAAAATCTAAAAGGTTTTAATTTAGCATTGCATGTTAATGATGAAGCACAGCGAGTTCAGCAACATCGCATGATTTTGCTTAATCAACTATCAAATTATGGTGTTGATAAGATTACATGGATGACACAAACGCACAGCACGATTTGTCTAACTATCAATGAACAAATTCCATTTAATGCCCTTGAAGGCGATGGCTTAGTCACACAGCGTGCAGGACATGCACTCATGATGATGACAGCGGATTGTTTACCAGTCGTTTTAGGAAATGCTGAGGGTACAGAGGTTGCTAATCTACATGCAGGCTGGAGAGGTTTGGCGAATGGTATCATTGAAAACACCGTCGCTCAGATGCAATCGCAGCCAGCTTGGGCATGGTTAGGAGCTGCGATTAGTCAACCTTGCTTTGAGGTCGGGGCAGAGGTGAAAGCTGCATTCTGTGAAAAATATACTGAACTGGAATTTGCATTTATCTCAGGACAGACTGAGGGTAAATATTTAGCTGATTTATATGCAATCGCTCGATTTATTTTAAATCGCTTAGGTGTGCAGAATGTTTTGGGTGGTAATCAATGTTCATTCCGACAAACTACAGATTATTTTTCTTATCGTCGAGATTCTAAAACAGGACGTATGGCAACATTTGTGTTTATGCAATAATTTTAATTCAATAAGCAGTTGATTCGCTTAGTTGTGATTAAAAATGTTAAACTTGATTCAATTCATTGGTTTTTAAATTTTCCATGTCTTTCATTGATCAAGAAACTCCTAAAGTTCAAGTTTGTGTAATTTTTCATAGTCCTTATGGACATACTGCAAAAGTTGCGCAACATATTGCTCAAGGTGCGGAACAGGGAGGGGCAGAAGTGCATCTCATTTCTGTTGCTGCTCCACAGTGGGATTTAATCGATCAAGCAGATGTGATCGTAATGGGTTGCCCAACTTATATGGGTAGTCTGACTTCTGCGCTCAAGCAATTCATGGAAGACTCGTCTAAGCGATGGCTTGCGCGAACTTGGCAAGGAAAAATAGCTGCGGGCTTTACCAATGGTGGTGGATTAAGCGGTGATAAATTGGCGGTGTTGCAACAGATCAATCTGTTTGCAATGCAGCATGGCATGTTATGGGCGGGATTACCGTTTATGCCAACAGGACGAAGTCCATCAGATATTAACCGTATGTCCAGCTTTCTAGGTTTAATGACTCAATCAGATAATGCAAGCGTCGAAGTAACACCACCAGAAGGTGATTTAGAAACCGCACGTAAATTTGGCAAATATTTAGCAGAATTAAAAAAGTAAAAAATATTTTGTGAGACACTGTTTGTCTCACAGGGGTGCTATTCTCATTTCAACCATATGATTAATGAGATTGCATCATGGATAAATCAATTTCGAGCCAAGTAGAGAGAATACTTAATCTTTACCATGCTTTACCACGAGAACCGCAAAAAGCGTATTCTATTGAAGAGTTAAAACATAAAGTTCGACATTTCTATAATAATGAAATTGATGAGAGATCATTAAAAAAGAATATATTACGTGATTTAAAAACAATTGAATTTATTTTGGTTTCTGGAACCTTAATAGAGGTTAAAGCAAGTGGTCGTCATGCATCTAGTTTTTGCTTAAGTAAAAATGCATGCATAGAACAATTTAGTTCTGAGCTTGCGTTGGTTTTAGTGATGGCAAAAGAATATCTAAGCCACAATTTACCTAATAATATTTACAAGAAGGTGAAAGGTTTTTTCGAAGCTGCGGAACAACAATTAGAAAAGGATACCCAAATCGGGTCATGGCATAGCAAAATAAGATTTGTACCTGATGGATATGGGGAAATTAATAGAGAAGAGCAATCAACACTTGCTACACAAAAGATTTATGAAGCTTTGCTAGATGATAATTTATGGATCAGTGCATTGTACCGTAAAGAAGGAAGCAGTGAGCAAACCAAATATATTTTAAAACCACAAGGCATTATTCAGCATGGACAGCAGCCATACTTAATTGCAAGTAAAATAGTAGGGAGTAAAAGTGAGCTCAGAACGTTTAATCTATTCAGATTTGATGAGGTTCATATAATTGAAGAAAAAGCTCATGTTGATATTAATCATTACGATATTGATATTCTTGTAGATGAACGGGAATTTGAAAATGCTTATTTTGATAGGGTTGAGCAAGAGATATTTTTTGTTTTTCATGAAGAATTATTAGAGGAATTAAAAATTAAACCAATTTGCGTTAATCAGGATATTAAACAAATAGAAGATCATGAATATTATGAATTGAGAGTTACAAGTTTTATTACTACGAGTCTAATGAATTGGTTGGTAGAAAAAGCTCACTTGATCCAAATCATAGCACCTCAAGAGCTTCGTGAGGAAGTTGTTTATAGAGCGACAGTTGCTCTAGAAAGAAATGATCATGGTGATTCAATAGTGAGTTTGGAGAGCCTGATCAATGATTAATCTCCAAGATAATAGCTTTGAAAATGATGCATCCATAAAGTTTGTATTGAATAACCTGCCTACTATTATTCAGCAGGCTTATGTTTTAGAAGAAAAAATTTCGCATAAAATTTTTACTGATATAGAAGCTATGATACTTAACTCTGAAAACTCTATTGTCCTTGAGTTAGATTGGCAAACGACGATATGGGAAATAAGTGCGAAGTTTGAATTTAGA
>NZ_MELG01000030.1:14535-14797 GCF_001767535.1 Acinetobacter sp. GWC1_38_13
TTATGCTTTTTTTAAGCTCACTCATTATGACAGAGGGTACAATTACAATCCTAATGAAGAATTTCAGATTAATAATAACAGATTCCCGACTTCTAACTTTTTTAGGCACGATCAAGGATATATGACTATACAATTTTTCCTCAATTATAATTTAATTCGTGGATTGTCATATCAATTTGAAGATCTTACGAAAGAAGCTTCTGATCTCAGAGTTTATCGAGAAATGTGTGATTGGAATGAGTTTAGAAAAATCACTTTGATG
>NZ_MELG01000030.1:14876-15207 GCF_001767535.1 Acinetobacter sp. GWC1_38_13
ATTCTGAATTATTTATAAAAGAGTATGAGCAGGGGAAGCTAGATAAAACTTTAGAACCTATTGAAAAAGTTTTGAAAAAGGTGAACGAGAGTTTTGATATATTTGATGATATTCAAAATAAAGCAAAGAAATATTATTTAGATTTGATAAATGTACATATTTAAAGGGAGATAGGAGAAATGATCTTAAATCGATTTGAACTTTCTAATCAATTAGCAAACTTCTTTAATGATTGGAAAAGGCTAGAACAGCAGCAACAGGATGTTGTTCAAGAACAGCTTTCTTTTGAGGAGAATCTTGGACGGTTTTTAAAAGACTGGCGTAAGGTGTT
>NZ_MELG01000030.1:15367-15481 GCF_001767535.1 Acinetobacter sp. GWC1_38_13
TTTTTAGATTGTCGGGGCGATCATGGGCAGGGCAATGCGATTTTATTGCACCTGTTAAAAGAACTGCCTTTATTGAAAAAATATCAGCCTAAACGTTATTTTACCACAGAGGAA